>NZ_JBHXFA010000067.1:0-17458 GCF_042724175.1 Streptomyces sp. NPDC127084 | reverse complement strand
GCGGGTGGGTTTCTGTGTGTGCGTTTCTCTCTCTATCTCCCTCCCGGCCCCCGGCGCTCGGTGTTGTCTGGGCGCGGGGGCGGGTGGGCGCGGGGGCCCCCCCACGACAGGGGGGAAGTCTCAGATGAACGTCAACGGCAACCGCAACCGCTTCAGATCCGTCGTCCTCGCGCTCACAGCCGCCGCCGTGGCCGCCACGCTCACCGCGTGCCAGAACGACGACTCCGCCGCCGGGGCCGGCGGCGCACCGAGCGCAGGGGCGACGGCTGCCTCGTCGCCCGGCGCGGCCGGTGGTGCCACGCCCACCGGCAAGCCCGCGAACAAGCCCGGTGCCCCGCCCGCCGGCGCACCGGCGAAGAAGCCCACCGCCACGTCCGCCGGTTCGGCCGCGCCCGACGCCGACTGCGCCAGTGGGCCGCCGAGCCCGGACGACGCCGACCCCGATGAGTTCGCGGTCTTCCGTACCGAGGAACTCCCCGCATCCACCGGGAAGATCAACCTCATCATCCAGCACGGGGCCTGGGGATGCCCCGGCAAGGACACCGACGGCGCACCCTTCGTCGTGGACGGCGAGGACAGCCGCTGGGCGCTCGACCAAGCCGCTTACGTCACCGCCACCACGCCCATCACACACAGCACCGAGAACCAGCGGATCGGCGTTCAGGAGCTGATCGACTGGATCAACGCCAACCCCGACTCCGGCCTGGTGTTCCGGTACGAGCTCGGCGACGACGGCGCCATCCACCGTCTGGACCAGGTCTTCACCCCGTAGGACCGGAGCCCCGCCCGAGCAGGCTGTGCGTCAGCTCCATCAGGCGCTTGGATACGGTCCGCCACCGCGTGCATCTGGTCCAGGTCGAACAGGTCGGCGAGGCAGCCGCGGACGGTGGTGCCGGGCGCGGCGGCCCGCACCGCCGCGGTCGCAGCCTCCAGCCTGTCGGGGTCACGGCCGTGCAGAAGGAGGGTGCCGCCGCGCCGGGGGAGATCGAGTGCGAGGGCGCGGCCCATGCCCTGGGTGGCGCCGGTGATCAACGTAGTGCGCTGAGTGGTCATGGCGGCAACCCTGACAGCGCCGGCACACGGGCGGGGAGAGTGTGCCGGGCCTGGTGTCGGCACCACCAGGCCCGGAACCTCAATCCTGGGGATCAGGCCTTCGGTGCGACCTTCGAGAGGCCGTTGATGATCCGGTCCATCGCGTCGCCGCCCGTCGGGTCGGTCAGGTTGGCCAGCATCTTCAGCGTGAACTTCATCAGCACCGGGTGGGACAGGCCGCGCTGGGTCGCGATCTTCATGACCTTCGCGTTGCCGATGAGCTTCACGAAGGCGCGGCCCAGCGTGTAGTAGCCGCCGTAGGTGTCCTTGAGGACCTTCGGGTAGCTGCGCAGGGCGAGTTCGCGCTGCGCCGGCGTCGCGCGGGCGTGGGCCTGGACGATGATGTCGGCGGCGATCTGGCCGGACTCCATCGCGTAGGCGATGCCCTCGCCGTTGAACGGGTTGACGAGGCCGCCCGCGTCACCGACCAGCAGCAGGCCCCGGGTGTAGTGGGGCTGGCGGTTGAAGGCCATGGGCAGGGCGGCGCCGCGGATCGGGCCGGTCATGTTGTCGGGGACGTAACCCCACTCCTCCGGCATCGAGGCGCACCACGCCTTGAGCACCTCGCGCCAGTCCAGGTCCTTGAAGGAGGCGGAGGTGTTGAGCACGCCCAGGCCCACGTTGGAGGTGCCGTCGCCCATGCCGAAGATCCAGCCGTAGCCGGGCAGCAGCCGGTCCTCGCCGGGGCCGCGGCGGTCCCACAGCTCCAGCCAGGACTCCAGGTAGTCGTCGTCGTGCCGGGGGCTGGTGAAGTACGTGCGGACCGCGACGCCCATCGGGCGGTCCTCGCGGCGGTGCAGGCCCATCGCCAGCGACAGCCGGGAGGAGTTGCCGTCGGCGGCGACCACCAGCGGTGCGTGGAAGGTGACGGGGGTCTTCTCCTCGCCCAGCTTGGCGTGCACACCGGTGATATGACCGGTGCGGTCGTCCACGATCGGCTCGCCGACGTTGCAGCGCTCGTACAGCCGCGCCCCGGCCTTCTGCGCCTGGCGGGCGAGTTGCTCGTCGAAGTCGTCGCGCTTGCGTACGAGTCCGTAGTCCGGGTAGCTGGCGAGTTCCGGCCAGTCGAGCTGGAGGCGTACACCGCCGCCGATGATGCGCAGGCCCTTGTTCCGCAGCCAGCCGGCCTCTTCGGAGATGTCGATGCCCATGGCGACGAGCTGCTTGGTGGCACGCGGGGTGAGCCCGTCACCGCACACCTTCTCGCGCGGGAACGCGGTCTTCTCCAGAAGGAGTACGTCGAGCCCGGCCTTGGCCAGGTAGTACGCGGTCGTGGATCCGGCCGGGCCCGCGCCGACGACGATCACATCTGCGGTGTGCTCGGAGAGAGGCTCGGTCACGGCGGGATCTCCCGAAACTCGATTTCGCGTGCTTAAAAGCACTGGACGTGTGCAGTCTATGGGGGCGTACCGATCCGCCGACCGAAGGGCTGTCCAATGAGCGATACGCTCCCCTCTGCTCCCGCCGCGCCGGTGGTGCGGCTGCGCGTGCCCACCGACGAGGACGCCCTGGTCTGGCACCGGATCTTCGCCGATCCGGAGGTGATGGAATTCCACGGCGGGGTGCCCGCCGAGCTGTCCGAATACGAGGAGTTGACGGCCCGGCAGCGCAGACATGACGCGGAGCGCGGCTACTGCCTCTGGACGGTGCTGGACGAGGGGGGTGAGGCGGTCGGCTTCACGGGCGCGCAGCCGTGGCCGCATCCCTGGGGCCCGGTGGGTGAGATCGAGATCGGCTGGCGGCTGGCCCGGCGTGCCTGGGGACGGGGTTACGCGACCGCGGCGGCCCGCACCACGCTGGAGCGGCTGCGGTCGGCGGGGGTGCCCAGTGTGGTCGCCATGGTGGTGGCGGAGAACGAGCGGTCGATCGCGGTGACCCGGCGGCTCGGTATGGAACTCGTGGAGACGTTCTCGACTCCGGTCTCGCAGCGGACCGGATACTGCTTCCGGCTGGATCTGCGGGCGGGGGAAGGCCCTGGCATCTGATCCGCGGCTGATCGGTGGCTGATCGGTACTGACGGGCGGTTTTGTCCGGCAGTGGTTCGGCAGCGGTGGTTCGGCATTCGTTCGGCAAGCGTTTGTGCGGTCAGAAGACCGACAGGCCCGTCAGGGTCGTGAAGCGGTCCAACGCGGCCACGCCCGCCACCGAGTTGCCCCGGCTGTCGAGCCCCGGGCTCCATACGCACAGCGTGCAGCGACCGGGGACGATGGCGACGATCCCGCCGCCCACCCCGCTCTTTCCCGGCAGTCCGACGCGGTAGGCGAACTCGCCCGCCGCGTCATACGTCCCGCAGGTCATCATCACCGCGTTGATCTGCTTGGCCTCGCTGCGGCTCAGCAGCCGGCTGCCGTCGGCGCGCAGTCCGTGCCGGGCCAGGAAGCGGGACGCCAGGGCGAGATCGGCGCAGCTCGCCCTGATCGAGCACTGCCAGAAGTAGTGGTCGAGCAGTATCGGCACGGGGTTGGCGATATTGCCGTACGAGGCCATGAAGTGGGCCAGCGCGGCGTTGCGGTCGCCGTTCTCCCCCTCCGAGTCCGCGACCTCCTGGTCGAAGGCCAGGTCCGGGTTGCCGCTCTCGGCACGCAGGAACTCCAGGAGATCGCTGCTGGCGTCGCCGGTCAGGGTCTGGAGCCGGTCGGTGACGACGAGGGCTCCCGCGTTGATGAACGGATTGCGCGGGATGCCGTTCTCGTACTCCAGCTGCACCAGCGAGTTGAACGGATTCCCCGACGGCTCGCGGCCCACCCGTTCCCACAGCGCGTCCCCGTCCAGGGAGAGCGCGAGAGCCAGCGCGAAGACCTTGGTGACGGACTGGGCGGAGAACGGCTGCCGCCAGTCGCCGACCCCGTACACCGTCCCGTCGAGGTCGGCGATGGCCATGCCGAAGCGGCGCGGGTCCACGGAGGCGAGCGCCGGGATGTACTCGGCGGGTGTGCCACCGCCGATGAGCGGGGCCACGTCCGCGGCGATGGCTTCCAGCAGTACCTGGTAGTCGTCCGCCTGCTCCATGAGCGATGTGCGCCTTCTACTGCGGCTTGGTGCCGCGGTGCAGGGCGACGATGCCGCCGCTCAGGTTGCGCCAGGCGACCTTCGTCCAGCCTGCCTTCTGGAGCAGCCCGGCCAGCTCTGCCTGCTCGGGCCAGGACTGGATCGACTCGGCTAGGTACACGTACGCGTCCGGGTTGGAGGACACCGCGCGGGCGACGGGCGGCAGCGCCCGCATCAGGTACTCCTCGTACACGGTGCGGAACGGGCCCCAGGTCGGATGGGAGAACTCGCAGATCACGACCCGTCCGCCCGGCTTGGTCACCCGGTACAGCTCGCTCAGCGCCTGGTCGGTCTCCTGGACGTTGCGCAGTCCGAACGAGATCGTCACCGCGTCGAAGGCGGCGTCCCGGAAGGGCAGTTTCGTGGCGTCGCCCGCGGTGAGCGGCAGCCAGGGGTGGCGCTTCTTGCCTTCGCGCAGCATGCCGAGGGAGAAGTCGCAGGGCACGACGTAGGCGCCGGTGCGGGTGAAGGGCAGCGAGGAGGTGCCGGTGCCCGCCGCCAGGTCGAGGATCCGCTCGGCGGGGCCGGCGGCGATGGCTCTGGCGACCTCCTTGCGCCAGCGCCGGTCCTGGCCCAGCGAGAGCACATCGTTGGTGAGGTCGTAGTTCGCCGCCACGCCGTCGAACATGGAGGCGACTTCGTGCGGCTGCTTGTCCAGGGAGGCTCGGGTCACGCCCCCATTGTGCCGTTCGGCCCCGGGTGGACCTCGGGCAGGGCACGCGGACGGACAGCCGCGAATTCTCAGCGTGCCCGGTACACCAGCCGGCCGCCGAGCACCGTCGCCACGCAGGTACCGGCTCCGCGTACACGCAGGGTCCGCTCGGGCGGCTCGGGCGGGTCGGCCACGGGCACGGGCACGTCGAAGACGGCGAAGTCGGCCGGGGCGCCCACGGTCAGCTCGCCGTCGAGTACGGCGCTCAGCGGCCGTGCCGCGAACGGGTCGAGCGAGGGTGCGGCGGAGGACGAGGGCGAGTACGAGGGTGAGGACGTCCGCGGCGGATACCCGGTGCCCGCCTCCCGCACCCGCACGCGCAGGCCCGACCGGGCGACCGCGCTGCGCACCTCGGGCAGGGCGAAGGGGCCGACAACGGCTGTCGTGCCGTGGGCCAGCATGCGCTGCAACCCCCGCCGCGCGCTCCCGCCCCGGCGTACGTCATCGAGGGCGAGCGCCGCGAGCGATTCGCCAGTCAGCGGCTCTGTGCCGAGCGCGTCCGCCTCGCGCGGGTCGGGGTGGTAGGCGCGCTCCAGCAGCGCCACCGCGTCGGCGTTGACCAGCCCCGGGAGGAGCACGCCCGGCCAGCGGCGTACCCGCGCGCCCGGGTGGGCGGCGGTGGCCTGTTCGAGGGTGCCGACGGCGGCGATCAGACCGCCGTCGACCACCACCGCGTCGGCGTGCGCCACTGGCCTGCCGATCGCGGCGAACACCCTGTCAGCGGTATGGATCGTCAACACGGCTCAGGCTCGGGCTCGGGCGTCAGTTGGCGTTCAGCAGCTTCAGCTCGGGATGCGCCGTGCCGCCCTCGATCGCCGTCGAGGAGATGTGCGAGGCCACCCGGTCGTCCACCGGGTCGTTCGCCGGGTCGTCGTGCACGGTGATGTGCTCGTACGTGGTCGTGCGCTGCGCGGGCACCCGGTCCGCCTTGCGGATCAGGTCGATGATCTCCTGCCGGTTGGAGCGGTGCTTGGCACCCGCCGACGAGACGACGTTCTCCTCCAGCATGATCGAGCCCAGGTCGTCGGCGCCGTAGTGCAGCGACAGCTGGCCGATCTCCTTGCCCGTGGTCAGCCAGGAGCCCTGGATATGGGCCACGTTGTCGAAGAACAGCCGGGCGATCGCGATCATCCGCAGGTACTCGAAGATCGTCGCCTGGGTGCGGCCCTTGAGGTGGTTGTTCTCCGGCTGGTACGTGTACGGGATGAAGGCGCGGAAGCCGCCCGTACGGTCCTGGACGTCACGGATCATGCGCATGTGCTCGATGCGCTCGGCGTTGGTCTCGCCGGTGCCCATCAGCATGGTGGACGTCGACTCGACACCCATCCGGTGCGCGATCTCCATGATCTCCAGCCAGCGCTCGCCGGACTCCTTCAGCGGTGCGATCGCCTTGCGCGGACGCTCCGGCAGCAGCTCGGCACCGGCGCCCGCGAAGGAGTCCAGGCCCGCCGCGTGGATCCGGGCGATGGCCTCCTCGACCGGCACACCGGAGATCCGGGCCATGTGCTCGACCTCGGACGCGCCGAGGGAGTGGATGACGAGCTGCGGGAAGTCCTTCTTGATCGCGGCGAAGTGCTTCTCGTAGTACTCGACGCCGTAGTCCGGGTGGTGCCCGCCCTGGAACATGATCTGCGTACCGCCCAGCTCGACGGTCTCCGCGCAGCGCCGCAGGATGTCGTCCAGGTCGCGGGTCCAGCCCTTGGCGGTGTCCTTCGGCGCGGAGTAGAAGGCGCAGAAGCGGCAGGCCGTGACGCAGACGTTGGTGTAGTTGATGTTCCGCTCGATGATGTACGTCGCGATGTGCTCCGTACCGGCGTAACGCCGACGGCGCACCGCGTCGGCGGCGGCGCCCAGCGCGTGCAGCGGTGCGGACCGGTAGAGGTCGAGCGCCTCCTCCGGGGTGATCCGGCCACCACCGGCGGCGCGGTCCAGGACGGACTGAAGGTCGGCCTTCTCGGTCACCGGGAGTCACCTTTCGGCGGTGTTCTGGGCGTTATGCGGCGTACTGCGGCGTGCTACGTATTGCGGCGTTCTGTGCGCTGTGCGCGTTCCGGACGTTCCCGGCTCGCACGGCCGGTCCAGCCTACGTCAGGGCGTCCGAGCGGCCGGTACGCACCCTCCGCCGTACGCCCTCCCCGGATCAGCCGGCCGCCGCCCCGTCCCGCTCGGCAAGGGAGGCGGCGAGTCGGGCCAGGCGGCCCGTGCACCTCAGAAAGCCCCTGCTCACCCCACCCGTTGTGTGCGCGTGCGAACCGAGGCCAGAGTGCCATTGCCGTCGCGGGTTCGGGCGGCCTCACCCGTCACGTTGGCGGTGCGGTTGTTCGGTGCGCAGCGACAGCGGGCCGGTAGCGAACGCGTCTTCTCAGCTTCTCAGCGCGACTTCGTCAGCGTCGCCTCGGGGTTGCCCGCGTCTTCCTCCTCGGACTCGTAGCGGAGTGTGCCGTCCGCGTTCAGGGTGTACGTCTGCGTGGCGGTACCGCCCGTGCACACGCCACCGCCCGACGAGCCCTCCGGGTCGGGGCGTTCGGTGATGCGGAGTTCCTGCGCGGTCGCCGAGACCAGCTTGCCCACACCGCGGCAGACGAAGGGGCCCAGGTTCGAGGTGGTACGCACCACGTCCTGACCCTGACCGCCCTGGGTGATGACGGCGGTGAGGGTGCCGTTCGGGAGACCCTTGTCCGTGACGGGTTGGCCCTTCCAGGTGCCCGTGAACGCCTTCGGCACCTCCTGCACGGTCGGCGTGGAGGCGCCGGGCGCTGAGGACTTCGGCGGTGCGGCGGCCGAGTCGTTGGCGTCGGTGCCACCGCTTCGGGCCCCGGGGAAGAGGTCGAGAACGAACCCCGCGCCGACGGTGACCGCGGCCAGCGCCCCCGCCACGGCCAGGGCGACCGTGCAGCTGACCTTTCGGCCGCCGCCGGGGCGCTCGCCTCCCCCGTTCTCCCTGCTGGTCGTCACGGAGAGGGAGAGCCTGCCGGGAGGAGTAGGCCTGCCGGGAGGAGAGGGAGGGGGAGCGAGTGGGGAAGGAGTGGGGGGCGGGGAGGCGGGTGCGGGATCGATGGGCGGTCCGAACACCCCCAACGCCTCGTGGGTGAACGGCACCGGGCCGGACATGCCCGCGTCCTGCGGGGTCGGCTCCAGGTCCAGCAGCCGCACCGCCGTCCTGCTGACCTGCTCCACGACCGGGGCCGGCAGCCAGCCGGACGCCACGAGAGCCGCCGCGCCCTCCGGGGCGAGGCGCTGGGCCACGGCCTGGGGAGTCGGCCGGGCTGCCGGGTCCTTGGCCAGGCACGCGGCGACGATCTCCCGCAACTCGCCTGTCAGTGAGCCCAGTTCCGGTTCCTCGTGGACCACTTTGTAGAGCAGCGCCGCCGATGAGTCGCCGGGGAAGGGTGCCGTTCCCGTCGCCGCGTACGCCAGTACCGCACCGAGCGAGAACACGTCGGCCGCTCCCGTGAGACCGCCCGTACTCGTACCCGTGTCCGTGCCGGGACTCGTACCGGTGATCTGCTCGGGAGCCATATAGCCGGGCGAGCCGACCGAGACGCCGGTCGTGGTGAGCGCGGCGGTGGCGTCGCTGGCGCGGGCGATACCGAAGTCGATCAGCCGGGGCCCGTCGAGCGCGAGCAGCACGTTCGACGGCTTGACGTCCCGGTGGACGAGCCCCAGCGCGTGTACGGCCGCCAGCGCCTCGGCGAGGCCCGCGCCGAGGGTCCGTACGGTGCGTTCCGGCAGCGGGCCGTGCCCGGCGACGGCGTTCCCGAGGTCGGGCCCGGCGACGTAGCCGGTCGCGACCCACGGCACGGCTGCCTCCGGGTCCGCGTCCAGCACCGGGGCCGTCCAGGCGCCGCCCACCCGGCGCGCCGCGGCGACCTCGCGCCGGAAACGGGCACGGAACCGCTCGTCGAGCGCGAAGTGCGGATGGACGACCTTGACGGCGACGGTCCTGCCGCCCTCGGTGCGGGCCAGATACACCCGGCCCATGCCCCCGGCGCCGAGCCTGCCGAGCAGTCGGTACGCACCGATGGTCCGCGGCTCTCCCGCATCCAGCGGCTGCATGCGCTCTCCCCGTTCCCCGGTTCCGCTTCGTCCGCTTCTCGCAGGCCGCGCGTTCCCGCCCCGCTCCCCTGCTTCCGTCCGGGACAGCGTAGAGGGCCGCGCCCGCACCACCGGCGATCGGTCCCTGTCCAGGGCCAACCGATCGGCCCCGGGCGCCATCTCTCAGTGCGTATGTCGCGCGCATCGCCCCCGAGCACCCCGAAGTGCCGCGCAGTACGCGTAGTACGCACAGTACGTATCGACTCGGAGAACGTCATGAACCGCCGGCGCTGCCGCCCCCTCATGTCCAAGGCCCTCATGGCCACCGCCGTCGCCGCTTCGCTCGCGCTGGCGACCGGCTGCTCGGACGAAGGCGAGCCGCTCTCGTTCGACGCTCCGTCGCCCCAAGCGGCCGCCGCGAGCGGGAAGTCGGCGGGCGGAGCACCGTCGAAGGGCTCCAAGGAGCCGGAGTTGGCCCCGGAGACCATGCTGCCGACCGGTCCCAAGGCCGAGTTCACCACCCAGAACACCATCGACGACGGCACCAGGATCGGCGTCACGACCCTGCACGGCGCGAAGTCCGGCTTCACGGGCAAGGTCTGGGTCTGGGCGCCGAAGCAGTACTTCGATCCGAAGTACGCGCGCAGCGGCTTCCCCGTGCTCATCGCGCTCCCGGGCGGCAACGGCTACCCGAACAATTACTGGATGGGCACCGATCTGAAGCTCCAGAGCAGCATCAGCGAGTGGTCGGAGGAAGGAAAGAGCCTTCCGTTCATCGTCGTGATGCCGGTTCTCAACCCGGACGACAAGTACTACTACGACGGCAGCGATATACCGGGGCAGCCGAAAATGGGCACCTGGATGACCGAGGACGTGCCCGCTTTTGTCAAGGCCAATTTCCGGACGTTCAAATCCCGTGACGGCTGGGCGTTCATGGGGTCGTCGTCCGGTGCCTTCGTCGGCCTCAAATCCGTTCTGAAGCACCCTGACAAGTTCAAGGCGGTCATCGCCTCAGGGCCCGACATCGTGCCGGACTCACCCCTGTGGGAGGGGCACGAGACCGAGCGGCGGGCGAACGACCCCGAGCGGCTCGCCCGAGCGCTGGGCGCCAAGCCGGACACCGCGGAGAACGCCGTGTACCTGGCGATCCAGGCGGGCTCCGAGGAGTCCGGGCTGGCAAAGGCGAAGGCCTTCGTACGGGACTACACCAAGGGCCCGGTCAAGACACGGCTCCAGGTCATCCAGGACGGCGGACACAACGCCAAGACTTATGTGAAGGGCATGGGCGACGGCTCGATCCAGTGGATCAGCGAGCATATGCAGGCACCGGTCCCCAGCTCCTGAGCGCGCACGGGCCCTCTGATCAGGTGTCGAGCAGCTCGACCCGCACATCCGAGGGGAAACCGGTCGTCGGCCCCGTACGGCGGGCGAACTCGCGCACCCCCGCGAGCTGCTCCGGGCCGAAGCGGAAGTCGAGAGTGGTGAAGTACCGCTTCAGCAGCTCGGCGTCGAAGGACTCCCAGCGGGCGGCCTGCTCGGCGACCTTCTCCACTTCCTCCAGGGAGAGGTCGCGCGAGGCCAGGAACGCCTCATGGACCTTGCGCACGACGGCGGGCTCGCGAGCCAGGTAGTCCTTGCGGACCGCCCACACCGCGAAGACGAAGGGCAGCCCGGTCCAGTCCTTCCACATCTGCCCCAGGTCATGGACCCGCAGGCCGAGGCGCGGCGCGTCGTGCAGGGAGGCGCGCAGCGCCGCGTCCCCGATCAGCACGGCCGCGTCGGCCTCCTGCATCATCACGCCCAGGTCGGGGGGGCAGGTGTAGTAGTCGGGCGACACGCCGTACTGCTCGGCGAGCAGCAGCTGGGCGAGGCGCACGGAGGTGCGGGAGGTCGAGCCCAGGGCGACACGCGCGCCGTCGAGCTGCTCCAGCGGAAGCTGGGACACGATCACACAGGACATGACAGGGCCGTCGCAGCCGACCGCGATATCGGGGAACGCCACGAGATCATCGGCGTTGCGCAGGAATTCCACCAGGGTGACGGGTCCGATATGAAGATCCCCCCGAACGAGTTGCTCCGAGAGCTTCTCGGGCGTGTCCTTGGTGAGCTCCAGGTCGAGGAGCGTGCCGGTGCGGGCCAGCCCCCAGTAGAGGGGAAGGCAGTTCAGGAACTGGATGTGCCCGACCCGCGGCCGGCTGCGGCGGGCCGCGTCCGCGGCGGTGTGCCGGGGATTCGCGGTGTCTTCCGCGGGTTCCGCGGGTTCCCTGCGCGCTGTGGGTTCTGCGTGTGCCGCGGGTTCTCCGGGCTCTGTGCGTGCGGTGCGTTCCGTGTGCACGGGTTCTGCGTGACTGTCCACAGCGTGAGGCTAGACCTTGGTTCGGCCGCTCTATTGGGCGGGGCGCGCCGTTCGTGAACGTCAGCTCTTCAAGCAGGGATCAAACATCCGGGTGAAGTGATCTTTCCCTCTACCGCAACGAACACCCTGCGTGCTAGGCTCAACGCAAGTTGCAGTTTGGTTTCCCTTGCAGTACAGAGCCTGCGGAGCATGTGACCCGCAGGCTTTTGTAGGTTTTCAGACTTGTTTGCAGGTTCTGGAGCAGGGCAACCCTTTGGCCCAAGGAGGGCTTATGGCTACCGGAACCGTTAAGTGGTTCAACGCTGAAAAGGGCTTCGGCTTCATCGCCCAGGACGGCGGCGGCCCGGATGTCTTCGTTCACTACTCCGCGATCAACGCGACCGGCTTCCGCTCCCTCGAGGAGAACCAGGTCGTGAACTTCGACGTCACTCAGGGCCCGAAGGGTCCGCAGGCGGAGAACGTCACCCCGGCCTAATCAGCCAGGGTCGGCGATCGCGCACGACACTTAGCAGTACCAAGGAGCCCCGTGCTCGTACCTGACCCGGTACGGCCCGGGGCTCCTGCCGTGCTCGGGCCGCACGTACGCTGGAACGCGTGACGGAGCGCAAACCACCTGGCGTCAGCTTCGAGTCCTGGGTCGACAAACAAATCCGCGAGGCGACCGAGCGCGGCGATTTCAAGGATCTGCCGGGCTTCGGCGAACCGCTGCCCGACAGCGCCGGGGGCGACACCTACGACGAGATGTGGTGGATCAAGGGCAAGATGCACCGCGAGGGCCTCTCGTACCTGCCGCCGTCACTCGCCCTGCGCAAGGAGGCCGAGGACGCCTTGGAGACCGCCGCCCGCGCGCCTTCGGAAGCCGCGGTGCGCCGCATCATCGAGCGGATCAACGAGAAGATCGCCGCGGCCGTCCGCCGGCCGCCTCCGGGACCGCTGCTCGGACTCACGCCCTATGACGTGGAGGCGGTGGTACGGGACTGGCGGCAGGCGCGGGGCGACCAGGCGACCGACCTGGACGAGCAGGTCAGGCAGGCCAAGCGGGACAAGCGGGGCTGACGACCGGGCGGTCAGTCCGGTGGCGCTTCACAGCCTCACTTCGCGGCATCGGCGGCGGGAGACGGAGGCACCGGCCAGCGCTCCCCCGTCATCAGCTTGTTAAGGCCCTCCCAGGCGAAGTTCATCAGCACCGAGGCCGCCTCCCGCGCCGACATCCCCGGCGTGTCGTTCGCCCACTGGGCGAGCGACTCGGCCGCTCCCACCAGCGCCTGCGCGAGACCGGCGATATCCCGGTCGGTGAGCTCCCCCGCGTCCTGCGTCTCCCGCGCGGCCGCGCCGATCAGCATGGTCACAAAGGCCACGAGCTCGTCCCGCATCACGGCCACCTCCGCCGCGAACGGCTCCCCGTGCGTCCGCGCCTGGCGGTGCAGGACCGCCCAGGCGTCGGGGTTGTCGGTGGTGTGCCGGAAGAACGCCGTCGCCCCCTCCCACAGCTGCTGCTCCGCGGGCAGCGCGGGATCCACGGCGGCCCGCACCGCCACGATCAGCGCCGCCGCCTCTCGCCGGATGCACGCCGTGAACAGGTCTTCCTTGGAGTTCAGATACAGATAGACCAGCGGCTTGGAGACCCCGGCCAGCTCGGCTATCTCATCCATCGACGCCGCCCGGTACCCGAGCCGCCCGAACGTCTGCACGGCGGCGTCCAGCATCTGCTTCTCCCGCACCTCGCGCGGCATCCGCTTGCTGCTGCTCCTGTCGGCACCACTCACGCCGGCCGCCCTCCCGCCCACCCGATGTACTCAGCGGTAAGCCTAAGGCCGGTCTCCCCCCGCGGGAGACCGGCCCGGACAGTACGGCTGAACACGGGCGAACACAGACGAATGCGGACGGACACAGACGAACACGGCTCAGGCGTTGGGCCGCTTGCCGTGGTTCGCCTTCCTCTTCTTGCGGGCACGCCGCTTGTTGCCTCGCTTGGACATGGCGCGGACCTCCTCCCTACTCAGGGTCCCCCACATCCGCGTAAGTCTAGATTCACCCGTTTTCAACCGCACGTGCGGCTCGCTGATGCAGGGCACCTCCCGACTCACCAGCCACAGCCCGTGTCCCGATTGAAATCAAACAGATATTCGAAATCGCTTTAACTGCGCCGATACGGAGAACTACACTCCGCATCGACCACGATCTTCATGGATCGTCATTTTGTGTAACGGACCTGGGGAGGCCCGAGGGGGGTGGGGGATCCATGTCCGCACGCCCGCGCGCCGTGCGGGTCTCGGTTTCGGCCCTGGTGGCGGGCTCCGTCACCCTGGGCCTGTTCACGGGCCCCGCGCAGGACTATCCAGATGATGATCACGACTGGACGCGGAAGCGGTAGGTCCTTGTTCAGGGAGAACGAGTGGCATGCGTCAGATTGAAGAAATAGTCGACATCGTTGATGGTCGTGTGGGTATGTACACGACGAGTCGCACATTCGGCGAAGTGTGCGCTTGCCTGGAGGGTTTCGACGCTTGCTCCGAGCGGCAGAGGATGCAGGCGTTTCGATCCTGGCTGGCGATGCGGGGAAAAGGGTGCCGAACTCGCTTGGTGGGGCTTGGTGCTGGTCGAGGTTGACGATGGATTTCGTGTCGCTGATGCACAAGCATTCTCCGCCGCCGAGAACGAACGGGCGATCGCGCGATTGTTTGGTCTTCTCAGGGAATTCTTGTCTACTGGGCCGAAATAGTGGGCGGTGGAATCGAGATAAAACGGTTTCAAGGTGGGATCGGGGAGGTGCGCGAGTGCGCAGGAGAATGTGGGTCGCCGCGACGGTAACGCTCATCGCGTTCGGAGTCGCGGGCTGTGGAGCGGGCGACGCTGGCACCGGGGCGGCCTCGCCCCGGCCCGAGGGGACCGGGCCGATCACCAAGGAGGTCGTGCGCGCGGATATCGACACCTCGCTCGCGGACGTTGGGCTACCGACGAAAGAACCCGAATACGTTCGGTTGTTTGAAAACGCTGCGGCCGGTTCGCCGCAATCGTGCAGCGTTGATGCCAAGGCCTTCGGTTCCGAGACCGCTCCCGTGGACATCGCCCGCTACGAGGCGCTGGTGGGGGAACTCCGGGAGCGTGCTTGGCAGCAGTCCGGAGAACGAACAGAGGACAAGGGCCGGGACGGCGAGGCGCTCCGCGCGGCCCGGGTGGTTCTCAAGCAGCGGGGTTGGAGCATGCGCGCGGAGTACCGGTCCTCGAAAAGCAGCGGCATTGTCACCGTGTTGGCCCTCGACGACGCTTGCATGAAGCAGAACGGTGCCTCCATGGGTTCGATCGGCTGACCAGCCTCCAAGCGCAGGGATTCGAATTGGCTGCCGCACCACGCAAGGGATTCCCTCGTGCGGTGCGGCAGCCGTTGCGGTTGTCCGACAGCGGTCGACCGATCACCATGAGCGGCCGAGTTCCGGCGTCGTAGACGACCTGGGTCGATCAGGCCTACGGCACCGCTTCTGGGGCGTCCTGTTCATCCACGCCGACGTACGACGGTGCAAGGAGGCATCCGCCCCGACTGACTGCGATCCGGTGCACATTGGTCAGTGCCTCGGTCAGCTCCACTGCCAGCAGGTGCAGTTCGCCCGGCATCCAGTAGCCCGGCAGCACAGCCGCCGTATCCCTCCCGGCAAGCAGCGGCATCGGTCCGGGGCCTATTCCTCGCCGAGAAGGCGAAGGCCGTGGCGTTCCTGGAAGTACCGGTAGTCCTTGAGGTTCAAGGTCGCCAGCGGGAGATCGTGGGTCAGGCAGCAGGCAGCGATCCACATGTCGTTGGTGGGCTGCGGGCGTCCGGCCTTCTGGCCGGCTGCGGCAAGCCTGCCCCAGGTGGTGGCCACGGCCTCGTCGCCGAGGAGGACGGGGATGCCGGAGAGCCAGTCGGCCATCTCCTGTCGGCGGCCGCTGCCCCAGTCGCGGACTTCGACCCACTTGGTGAGTTCGCCGTAGGTGATGAAGGAGATCAGCGGGCGTCGGCCGATCAGCCGGGTTTCCAGCGGACCGGTGAGTGTGCCTTTGTGGAGGCGTGAGGAGACGTCGGTGTCGAGGATGACCGGTTGCATCGTGGCTGCTCAGGCGAGATCGCGGTGGCGTTCGGCGAAGGTGAAGGCGATGAACTCCTCCACCTCCTCCTCGGACTCGAAGGTGTCTGCCTTCAGGTCCTCCAGGGACCGGATCGGCTGTACGTTCTTCGCCGCGAGGAGTTCCTCGACCGAGAGCCGGGGCCGCATGACCGGATGGATCGGGTACTCGGGCTCCGCTGCGCTCATGCCTCAGTCCTCCCGCTCGCCGTGCTCCCCTTGCGCGGGGCTCTCGGTCAAGTCTGGCACGCTGCCGCTTCGGTTGTCCCAGCACTTTGACCTCCCGTTCTGGACCCGTCACCTACGCTCGCGGGGGTCTGGGGACCTTGGGCCGGGACCCTGGCCTGATCGCCTCACTGCCCCGGGGCCCCGGAGCCCGCCCGGCACGGGGCCCGCACCGGGCGGGTGGTCCAAGGTGCCCTCGAGTCGGTCGACTCGGGGGCACTCCGCGTGCGGCGGTGGTTACACCACGGCCGGAACCGTACTCGGGCCCTCGGTGGCGGGTGGCTCGGGCTCGTCCACCGGGGAGGCGGAGGCGGAGTTGTAGGCATCCTGGTCGAGGATCTTCTCGCGGGCCGCGACGATGACCGGGACCAGGGCCTGGCCTGCCACGTTCGTGGCGGTGCGCATCATGTCGAGGACCGGGTCGATGGCCAGCAGCAGGCCGACGCCCTCCAAAGGGAGGCCCAGGGTGGAGAGGGTCAGGGTCAGCATGACCGTGGCGCCGGTGAGGCCCGCCGTGGCGGCGGAGCCGACGACCGAGACGAAGACGATCAGCAGGTAGTCCTGGACGCCGAGCTGGACGTCGAAGATCTGGGCGATGAAGATCGCGGCCAGGGCCGGGTAGATCGCGGCGCAGCCGTCCATCTTGGTCGTCGCGCCGAAGGGGACCGCGAAGGAGGTGTACTCCTTCGGGACGCCGAGGCGCTCTGTGGACTTCTGGGTGACCGGCATGGTGCCGACCGAAGAGCGGGAGACGAAGGCGAGCTGGATGGCGGGCCAGGCGCCCTTGTAGAACTGGAGCGGGTTGAGCTTGGCGACCGTCGCGAGGAGCAGCGGGTACACGCCGAAGAGCACCAGGGCGCAGCCGATGTAGACGTCGGCGGTGAAGGTGGCGTACTTGCCGATGAGGTCCCAGCCGTAGTCGGCGATGGCGTAGCCGATGAGGCCGACGGTGCCGAGCGGGGCGAGGCGGATGACCCACCAGAGGGCCTTCTGAAGCAGTTCCAACACGGCTTCGCTCAGGGCGAGTACGGGCTTGGCACGGTCGCCGAGCTTCAGGGCGGCGATACCGGCGACGGCGGCCATGAAGACGATCTGCAGGACGTTCAGCTCGGTGAAGGGGGTCACGACGTCGGTCGGGACGATGCCGGTGAGGAAGTCGATCCAGGAGCCGGCGTCGTCGGGCTTCGCGCCGTCCTTTGGGGTGAGGCCGGTGCCGGCTCCCGGGTCGGTGAGCAGGCCGATGGCAAGGCCGATCGCGACGGCGATCAGCGAGGTGATCATGAACCAGAGCAGGGTGCGGCCGGCCAGCCGGGCGGCGTTGTTGACCTTGCGGAGGTTGGTGATCGAGACCAGGATCGCGAAGAAGACGAGCGGGGCGACGGCCAGCTTCAGCAGCTGGACGAAGATGTCGCCGATCTGGCCGAGGGTCGTGTGCAGCCAGCCGATGTCCTGGCTGCGGGCCAGCCAGCCGAGCAGGGCACCGAGGACGAGGCCGGTGACGATCTGGACCCAGAACGGGATCGCGGATATGCCGGGTATCCGGCGGCGGGCAGGGGTGGGCGTCGCGGAGTTCGCGGACACGGACACACTCCGGTGGCGTATCGGGGGAATACGGGGATGGGGGTGCGGCGCACGTGCCTTGGGAACAGGGCTGCGCCGCTGTGATGCCGGGTCAGATGGAGCGGCAACAGACCGCGGACATACAGCGGCAGAGATCGACATGCAGGCGCGCCACGAGCGGGATGCTCATGGCTGCGTGAAGGCGCACTGCTGTCGTCATGCGATTACGTTAACACTTGGACTTTGAGGCTCTCAAAGCATCGCTTTGAGCCAGTCGGAGCGCGCTGGGCTCCAACATGACCGTGTCCTGCGGCCGGTTCGAGTGCACCGGCC
>NZ_JBHXFA010000066.1:34776-37404 GCF_042724175.1 Streptomyces sp. NPDC127084 | reverse complement strand
GGTTTGTGGGGTGCCCACTCTCTTTTTTTTGGTTTGGTGTGTGGTGGTTTGTGTTTTTGGGTATCCCCACAAACCCACGCTGCTTTGCTTGCTTCAGGAGGCGAAAGAACATGGGCCTGGGAGGCTGCATCCTGCTCATCGGCGCAGGCGCGATCCTCACCTTCGCGACCGACTGGCAGACGGATAGCGTCAACCTCGACCTGGTCGGTCTGATCATGATGGCGGTCGGTCTCATCGGAGTCGCCGTCTTCACCAGCATCGCCCGGCGCCGCCGCGCGATCGTGCCACCCGTGACACCGACATACGTGGACGGGGACCGGCGCTGACCGGCGCTAACATCTGCGAAACACCGCCCCTGCCACGGTATGGACCATGGTTCTGATGGGGCAGACGGGCCCGGTGCGCCACCGGGTCCGAGGGCGGCGTCGCGGCAGGGTTCTCACCGTGCTCACGGCGTGCGCGTTTTCGGCCGCGGTGCTCGCCGCGTTCCTGATCTGGCGGTTCAACGACCGCCCACCGTGGGGCGACGATGTCGCCTACGAGGGCGGATACATCATGGGCACCCGCATCCACCAGGCCGATGTGACCGGCGAGCGGACGAAGGAACTGCTCAGCGGCGGCTGCGCCCGGCTGCTGGCCGAGGGCGCGGGAGGCCACCGGGCCACCCACAACCGCCCCCTGTGGGTGGCCGGCTGCCTCGACGGCGCGGCAGGCCGCCCGTCAGCGCACCAGGGCCTGGTGCGCTGACCGCCGGGCCGGATCAGTCGTCCATCCCCGCGAGCACCAGCGGCAGCCTGGCGGCACCATCGGGGGTGATCCGTACGGGGACTCCCCAGTCCTGCTGGTGCACATGGCAGGCCGGATACTCGTTCTCCGGGTCATCGTCACAGGAAGCCGCCATCGCCGAGACATGCAGCACGCCCTCGGTGACGTCGGGGTTCAGCTCCACATCACGGAACAGGTCCGTACCCGCGCCATCCCCCGCCGACAGCAGCTCCGGCGGGGTCGCCGAGACCAGCAGCCTGGTCGAGGGACCGTACCGGGTGTCGAGCTTCTGACCGGCCGGCGCCTGGAACACCACGTCGAGCCGCAGCGAGCCGGGCGCCACATCGGTGGCGGCCCGCTGGGTGCGATGGGCTACGGCCTCCACCCGCACGGCCTCCTCGGGCAACCGCAGCCGGGTCAGCCGGTGCCTGGCCGACTCGACCACCACGATGTCCTCGTCCACCAGCACGGCCGCGGACGGCTCCCGCAGATCGGTGGCAAGGGTGGTCACCTCGCCGGTCGCCGGGTCGTAGCGGCGCAGCGCGTGGTTGTACGTGTCCGACACGGCCACGGAGCCGTCGGGCAGCGCGGTCACCCCGAGCGGATGCTGGAACAGCGCCTGGTCGGCGGGGCCGTCCCGGTGACCGAAGTCGAACAGTCCGGTGCCGACGGCGGTGTGCACCACCCCGCCGGGGTCGATCCAGCGCAGCGCCGAGGTCTCGGAGTCGGCCACCCACAGCCGGTCGCCGGCGGCGGCGAGCCCGGACGGCTGCGCGAACCACGCCTCGTCACCCGGCCCGTCCACCAGGCCCTCGTTGGTCGTCCCCGCGGCCACCCGCACGGTCCCGGCCTCCGGGTCGTACGTCCACAGCTGGTGCACCCCGGCCATGGCGATCCACACCTTGCCCTGCCACCAGGCCACATCCCACGGCGACGACAGATCCACATCGAGCGCGGGCCCAGAGGTCGGCGCCCCCTGCCACCACTGCCGCCCGGTCCCGGCGACCCGCTCGACCGCGCCGGTCTCCGGGTCGTACACGCACAGCGCGTGGTTCACGGTGTCGGCGACTACGACCTTCCCCGACGGCAGCAGCGCGAGCCCCTGCGGCTCCCGGAAGCCGCTCCCGTCCCCCTGGCCGCCGATGCGGCGTACGACGGTCTCACCGTCCGCCTCCAGCTCGACGAGCTGGTGCCGCGTCGAGTCGGAGACCAGGAAGTGCCCGGACGGCAGCAGGACCGCCTTCCCCGGGAACCGCAGATCCGTCGCCACCGGCTCCGGCGCCACATACGGCCCGTCCCCGCGCCGCAGCGTCCCCTTGGCCTCGTGCACCGCCTCCAGCTCCTCGACCAGCCGCTCGATGGCGTGCGCGTGCCCCTCACCGGCGTGCTGGGCGACGACATACCCCTCGGGATCGATCACCACCAGCGTCGGCCAGGCCCGCACGGCGTACTGCTTCCAGGTAGCGAGCTCCGGATCGTCCAGCACCGGGTGACGCACCTCGTAGCGCTCGACGGCGTCCACGACCGCCTGATGCTCGGCCTCATGCACGAACTTCGGCGAGTGCACGCCGACGATCACGACGGTGTCGCGGTGCTTCTCCTCAAGCTCGCGGAGCTCGTCCAGCACATGCAGGCAGTTGATACAGCAGAACGTCCAAAAATCGAGGATCAGTACGCGCCCTCGGAAGTCGGCCAGCTTCAGATCCTTGCCGCCGGTGTTGAGCCAGCCGCCCTTGCCGATCAGCTCGGGAGCACGGACACGGGCACGTCGGCGGGGCTCAGGGGTGGGTGCGGGGACGGCATCGTTCATGCTTCAAGCTTGCCATTCCCGGATTCGGGGCCTCCGGCCGGGTCGGGAAAGCC
>NZ_JBHXFA010000066.1:13795-34766 GCF_042724175.1 Streptomyces sp. NPDC127084 | reverse complement strand
GGTGTCTCAGTTTTTTTGTACATCTGTCTCCCGCGGCTGTGGGGCGGCCCCGCGCGGCCCTCCCCCCCCCCCCGGTCCCGCTCGGGGCGCGCCCCCCCGCGCCCCTGGGTCACGCCCGACCGGCGCCGCCGCGTGCGGACAGCTCCAGCGTCACCACCACGTTCGCGTTCGGACCACCGGACACCTTGACGTCGCGCGGCCAGCTCGGCTCGCCCTTCCCGGCCTCCCCCGGTGCGTCAACGCGCCTACGGCGGGGCGGTGCAGGCCTTCACCCGTCCGGTCCGGACATGCCATGGCACTTCCTCCGCCTGTTCGTTCGTCCGCCTGTTCCTCCGGGCGGGAAATTTTCAGGCCTGGGGCCGAAAACTGTTATCGCGTATCCTCCTCTCCACTCTCCCTTCCGCCGGACCGACCCAATTTCCGATGAGAGTGCGGGGCCCGATGCAGCACATGAAGAAGCCGACCTGGTTCCCGGAGGCCGCGGCGCCCCGGGCGCTCCGGAACCCGGTGGGCGGACACGACGGATACGGCGAGGTCGGCGGCCATGGCGGGCACGACCCGTACCGCGCACCCGAAGTCCGCAGTGGTGGGCGGCGGCGGGCGGCCGGGAAGGGGCGGCACGGTCGCCGTCCGCAGTCGGGGTTCCGGCTGGGTGTGCCGACGTCCGCCGTGGTCGGGGTGGCCGCGGCGGTGCTCGCGGGTGGGATCTTCGCGCTGAGCGGGTCGGACGGTGACAGCGGCGAGGGCGGCGAGACGTCGGCGGCGGTGCGGGAGATACCCGCGGACTCGGGTGCGGACGGGCAGCGCATCGGCGGGCTCTCCGGGCTCATACCCCCGGCCACCATCCCGACGGCCCTTCCTTCGGCGAAACCCCCGGAGTCCTCGGAGGACTCGGGAGGCGACCGGAGCCGCTCGCCGCACGAAGCGGAGTCCCCCAGCACCTCCCGTAACAAGAACCGCAAGACCCAGCCCGCGCCGGACCCCTCGAAGCAGCAGGCGACGGGGGCCGGGAAGGACAAGGCGGTGGGCAAGGCGGCGCGGTTCGGGGAGCAGCTCGTGGAGTTGGTGAACGCCGAGCGGGCGACGGCCGGTTGTGAGCCGCTGCGGGTGAACGCGCGGATGCAGGCCGTGGCCCAGGCGCACGCCGACGACATGGCGGCCCGCGACTACTACGAGCACGTCGACACCGAGGGCCGGCACGCGGACGAGCGGTTGCGTGCCGCGGGCTATCCGGTGGGCATGTGGGGCGAGAACCTGCACCGCGGCCCTGAGGACCCGGTGACGGCGATGATCGGCTGGATGAACAGCCCCACCCATCGCGACAACATCCTCGACTGCGATTACGAGGACTTCGGCGTCGGGGTGAACCTCAGCGGCAACGGGCCCTGGTGGGTGCAGAACTTCGGCACCGAGTACTGAACCGCGCCTGCTTTCCGCGTCAGCGACGCGGTTCCGGCAAGCCCAGCACGCGGTCCTTGAGCGCCGGGAACTGCTCCCGGGTCGCGGCCAGTTTCGTGAGGTCCAGGTCCACCGTGAGGACCTGCTCAGCCGGGCCTGCCTCGGCCAGGACCTCGCCCCAGGGATCGACGGCGATGCTGTGGCCGGCCTGCTGGACATCCGCGTGGGTGCCCGCGCTGCCGACGGCGAGGACATACGACTGGTTCTCCACGGCCCGCGCTCGGGCGAGCAGGGTCCAGTGGGCGCGGCGGCGTTCGGGCCAGCCGGCCGGGATCACGAGGACATCGGCGCCCGCGTCCACGAGTCCCCGGAACAGTTCGGGGAAGCGCAGGTCGTAGCAGGTGGCGAGCCCGAGCGTGGCCTCAGGCAGCGGGACGGTGACCAGTTCGGTGCCCGCGGCCATCATCACGGCCTCGCCCTTGTCGAAGCCGAAGCGGTGGATCTTCCGGTAGGTACGGGTGAGTTCGCCCGCGGGGGAGAACACCAGCGAGGTGTTGTACAGAGGCCCGTCAACTCCCGCGCCGCGCTCCACGATCGAGCCCGCGTGCAGCCAGACCCCGGCATCGGCCGCCGCTTTGGCCATCACCTCGTACGTCGGACCGCCGTCCAGAGGTTCCGCCTCGGCCGCGAACAGCTCGTACGCAAACGCCCCGGTCGGCCAGAGCTCCGGCAGCACCACCAGGTCCACGCCGGACTGCTCCCGTACGAGGGCGGCGGCGCGCTGCCGTCGGGAATCGACGGTTTCGTCCGGGTCTACCGCGATCTGGATGAGCGAAGCGCGCACACTACCACCGTCCTGGCATTCGAGCTGTCAGCGCAGCCCTACGATCGTCGTCCGAAAGCACTGCCGGGGTGCCTGATGGCAGCGTACTGTTCTGTTCCGGGGGCCGCCCCCAGGACCCCCGGCCGCTGCCCAGCAACCAGCCCGCGCACAACCGTCGAGGGGTTCCGTGACCGTCCATCCCAGCCTCCAGACCTACGCCGACGCCTGGAACCACTCCATCGAAGCGATATCCGAGCTGGTGCAGCCGCTTGTCGAGGGCGAGTGGAACCGCCCCACGCCGTGCCCAGGTTGGTCGGTGCGCGACATCGTGTCGCACATCATCGGCATGGAGTGCGAGATGCTCGGCGATCCCCGGCCGATCCACAGCCTGCCCCGCGATCTCTACCATGTGCGCAGCGAGTTCGCGCGCTACATGGAGATGCAGGTCGACGTGCGGCGGCACCACACCGGGCCCGAGATGACCGCCGAGCTCGAGTACACGATCATCCGCCGCAACCGCCAGATGCGGAACGAGAACCGTGCCCCCGACACCCTGATGCGGGCCCCGCTCGGCGCCGAGCAGACCGTGGAACTGGCCTACCGGATGCGGGCGGCCGACGTCTGGCTGCATGAGCAGGACCTCCGCACCGTCCTCGGCAAGCCGGGGAACCTCGATGCCCCCGGCGCCCTTGTCGTACGCGACAACTTCCTCACCGTGCTGCCCAAGGTGGTCGCCCGGGACGCCGGCGCCCCACCGCGCTCCACGGTGGTGTTCGACGTGAGCGGGCCCGTGGAATTCCTGCGTACGGTGCGGGTGGACGCGGCGGGGCGGGGCACGATCGACGGGGCGCCGGCCCTGGGTCCGGCGGTGGCCTTCGCCATGGACTGGGAGACATACGTACGGCTGGCGGCGGGCCGGGTGAAGCCGGCCGCCGTGGCCGACCGGATCAAGGTCGAGGGTGACGCGGAACTGGCGGCGGCGATCCTGGACCGCTTCTCCGTCACGCCCTGACTCCGCTTGCGCCCCTGCCTCCTTACACCCCTGACGCCCCTGACGCCCAGCCATCGAGGCCTGGCGCTTCGCCGTCACGCCCTGCCGTCACGCCGTGGCTCCCCGGGAGTCGTCACCCGGTGGCCGTCACACCGGTACGTGTACCGCCTCCACCCGGCTGGTCACCAGCCGCTCCTGTTCGCGACGCGCCGTGCGGGCGCGCAGCCGCAGTATCCGGGCGACACCCAGGGCCTGGAGTACGAAGACGGAGGCGAAGGCGACCCGGTAGTCGTCGCCGGTCATGTCCAGCAGCAGGCCCACGGCGAGCAGCGTCGTCATCGAGGCCACGAAACCGCCCATGTTGACGATTCCGGAGGCGGTGCCCTGACGCTGCGGCGGATTCGCGGGGCGTGCGAAGTCGAAGCCGATCATCGAGGCGGGTCCGCAGGCGCCGAGCACCACACACAGCGTGATCAGCAGCCAGGACGGGGCGTACGCGCCCGGGTAGGCGAGGGTCGCCGCCCACAGCGCGGCGGTGGCCGCGATAGTGCCGAGCGCGAGTGGGGTCCGGGCGGTGTGGTGGCGGGCGATGATCTGCCCGTACACCAGCCCCACGACCATGTTGGTGAGCACCACCAGCGTGAGCAGTTCGCCTGCGGCCTCCCGTGACCTGCCATGTGCCTCGACCAGGAACGGCATGCCCCACAGCAGCAGGAACACCTGCGCGGGGAACTGGGTGGTGAAGTGCACCCACATCCCGAGCCGGGTGCCCGGCTCGCGCCAGGCCTCGGCGATCTGGCGGCGGACGAAGGCGGCCCCGGCGTGCGGAGCCGCCGCGGGTTCGCGTCCCTCGGGATGGTCCTTGAGGAGCAGCGCCACCAGTACGAGGACGACGACCCCGGCCAGCGCGCTGCCCGCGAAGGTCGCGGTCCAGCCGATCCCGTGCAGCAGCCGGGCGATGACCATGGTCGAGACGAGATTGCCCGCCATCCCGAACAGCGCGGCGACCTGGCCGATCATCGGTCCGCGCCGGGCCGGGAACCAGCGGGCGCCGAGTCGCAGCACACTGATGAACGTCATCGCGTCGCCGCAGCCGAGCAGCGCGCGCGACGCGAGCGCTGTCTCGTAGGAGGGGGAGAGCGCGAAGCCGAGCTGTCCGGCCGTGAACAGGACGGCGCCGAGGGTGAGCACCTTCCTGGTGCCGAGCCGGTCGACCAGCAGGCCGACGGGTATCTGCATGCCCGCGTAGACGAGCAGCTGGAGTATGGAGAAGGTGGACAGCGCCGAGGCGCTGACATGGAAGCGGTCGGCGGCGTCGAGTCCGGCGACGCCCAGGGACGTTCGGAAGATCACGGCCACGAAGTAGACGGCGACACCGATACCCCAGACCGCCATCGCCCTGCGTCCGCCGGGCGGATCACCTGGCACGGTGACGGCGGAGGAGCCCGATGTCGTGCCGCTCATCGGTCCTCACCCCGCACCAGTACCTTCACCCAGGTCAGATGCCGGCGCACGCACTCCGCCGCCCGCTCGGTGTCACCGGCCTTGATGGCCTCCAGCATGTCGGCGTGCTCGGTGATGTTCTTGCTGATCCGCTCGGGCTGGGCGTGCATCAGCGCGACGCCCATGCGCAGCTGGCGGTCGCGCAGCTGGTCGTAGAGCCGGGCGAGGATCTGGTTCCCGGCGTGCTGGACGATCTCGGCGTGGAAGCGGCGGTCGGTGGCGGCGACTGCGGCGAGGTCGCCCTGCTCGGCCCGGCGCCGCTGCTCATCCACGAGTCCCGCCAGCCGCTCGACGAGCGCGGCGGGCGCCGGGACCGTCCTGCGGACCGCGAACTCCTCGACCAGCAGCCGGGTCTCGATCACATCCGCGATCTCCTGCGCGGAGACGGCGAGGACCAGGGCGCCCTTCTTGGGATAGAGCTTGAGCAGCCCTTCCATCTCCAGCTTGAGCAAGGCTTCACGCACAGGGGTGCGGGAGACTCCGACCGCCTCGGCGAGTTCGCCCTCGGTGAGGAGCGTCCCACCCTCGTAACGGCGGTCCAGTACGGCCTGCTTGATGTGGGCGTAGACACGGTCGGCGGCAGGGGCGGCAGCGGGCATGCGCACAGCATAGATACAACAGAGGCACATCAGGAGTCCCCGTCCGGCATGCAGACAGGGATGGTTTTGGATAAATCGGACCGACACGGAAGACGGACTGAGATCTGCACAACATCCGTACATCCATGGGACACTTCCGCGCGTCTCACATGTCGACAGTTGACGTATATGCCAAAACGGAGCGTTCCCTTGATAACCAGCCTCACCGGCGTGCGGAGGGCCGCTACCGCGGTTCTCGCTGGCGGCCTGCTGCTGACGGTCTCGCCCCTCGCGGCTCCTGCCCAGGCGGCGACCCAGCCCATCCCGTCCATCAGTGCCAAGGGCGGATTCCTGCTCGACCAGGCGGATGGCAAGCCCATCTACGGCAAGGCGAACAACACCCGGCGCCAGATGGCCAGCACCACCAAGCTCGTGACGGCCATCACGGTGCTGACCCAGCCCGGCGTGGACCTCGACAAGAAGGTCACCGTCAAGCAGTCCTACCGGGACTACGTCGTTCGCGAGGGCGCGAGCACCGCCGACCTGCGCACGGGCGACAAGCTGACCGTCCGCCAGCTGCTGTCCGCGCTGATGCTGCCGTCCGGCTGCGACGCCGCGTACGCGCTCGCCGACACCTTCGGCACCGGCACGACCATGTCCGCCCGCACCAAGTCGTTCATCGGGAAGATGAACAAGAAGGCCAGTCAGCTCGGGCTGGTGAACACGAAGTTCGACTCGTTCGACGGCATCTCCCCCACGGGCAACAACTACACGACCCCGTGGGACCTGGCGAAGCTCGCCCGTCACGCGATGAGCAGCTCGATCTTCCGCGATGTCGTCAAGGCGACCACGTACAAGACCACCGCGCCCACGAGCTCCGGCGGCACCCGCACCTACACCTGGTACAACACCAACAAGCTGCTGGGCTCCTACAGCGGTGCGATCGGTGTGAAGACCGGCACCGGTACGGCCGCGGGCCCCTGCCTCGTGTTCGCAGCCACCCGCAACGGCAAGACGTACACCGGTGTCGTCCTCAACGGCACCGACCGCTACAACGACGCCGCGAAGCTGCTGGACTTCGGCTTCGGTTCAACGTCGGCGCGCACGATGGAGCTGCGCTCGCTCCCGGCCGGCGCACAGCGCGACTGACCACGGCCGAGTCCGCAGAACGCCTGAAGGGCCCGTCCTCACGGACGGGCCCTTCAGGGTTCTTCGGGGTGCTGCGGTGCCCTTCAGGCGCAGGCGATCAGGCCCAGGTGATCAGACGCTTCGGCTGCTCCAGGACCGCCGCGGTGTCCGCCAGCACCTTCGAGCCGAGCTCGCCGTCCACCAGCCGGTGGTCGAACGACAGGGCGAGCGTGGTGACATGGCGCGGCTTGACCTTGCCCTTGTGGACCCAGGGCTGGAGCTTGATCGCTCCGACCGCGAGGATCGCGGACTCGCCCGGGTTGAGGATCGGCGTTCCGGTGTCCACGCCGAAGACTCCGACGTTGGTGATGGTCACCGTGCCGCCCTGCATGGCCGCGGGGGTGGTCTTGCCCTCGCGGGCCGTGCTCACCAGTTCGCCGAGGGACTCGGCGAGCTGCGGCAGGGTCTTGTCGTGCGCGTCCTTGATGTTCGGCACGATCAGTCCGCGCGGAGTGGCGGCGGCGATGCCCAGGTTCACGTAGTGCTTGAGCACGATCTCCTGGTTCGCCTCGTCCCAGGAGGCGTTGACCTCCGGGTTGCGCTTGATCGCGACCAGCAGCGCCTTGGCGACGAGCAGCAGCGGGTTCACCCGCAGCCCGGCCATGTCCTTGTCCGACTTGAGCTCTTCGACCAGCCGCATCGTGCGCGTGACGTCGACCGTCACGAACTCGGTGACATGCGGGGCAGTGAAGGCGCTGCCGACCATCGCCTGCGCGGTGGCCTTCCGTACGCCCTTGACCGGGATCCGGGTCTCCCGGGCACCGGACGCCGCCACGGTGGCCGCGGCCGGAGCCGCGACGGCCGCCGCCGACTCGGGCGCCACGGCCGGGGCGGGTACCTGGGCAGGAGCCACGGGGGAAGCCGCCACAGGGGAGGCTGCCGCGTGGACGTCGTCCCGGGTGATGATGCCGTCCGGGCCGGTGGGCACGACCGTGCCGAGGTCGACGCCGAGGTCCTTGGCCAGCTTGCGGACCGGGGGCTTGGCCAGCGGGCGGGCCGCGGTCGGTACCGCGGCAGCGGCAGTGGAGCCATGACCGTTGAGCTCGGCCTGCACCGCCGCGGCGGCCGGGTTCTGCTCCGGCGCCGGCGTGCCCTTGCGCGGGCGGCGCTTGGTGGATGACTCGGCGACGCCGTAACCGACGAGCACCGGCTGGCGCCCGGTCGGCTTGTCCTCATCGGTGGCGTCCTCGGCCTGGGCCACCGGCTCGGCGGCGGCGAGCGCCGGCTCGGTGGCCGCCGGGGGCGGCTCCTCGACCGGGCCGGAGCCCGGCGCCACGTCCACGGTGATGATCGCGGTGCCCACGTCCACCGTGGTGCCCTCGCCGAAGCGCAGCTCGTGCACCACGCCGTCGTACGGGATGGGCAGCTCGACGGCCGCCTTCGCCGTCTCGACCTCGCACACGACCTGCCCGTCCGTGACGGTGTCACCGGGCTGTACGTACCACTTGAGGATCTCGGCCTCGGTGAGTCCCTCGCCCACGTCGGGCATCTTGAACTCCCGGAAGCGCGCCGAAGTCGCGGGGGTTTCCGTCATCGTCGTCACGACCTTCTCCTCAGTACGCCAGCGAGCGGTCGACGGCGTCGAGCACCCGGTCGAGCCCTGGCAGGTACTCCTCCTCCACCCGGGCCGGCGGATACGGGGCGTGGAAGCCGCCCACGCGCAGCACCGGCGCCTCCAGGTGGTAGAAGCACCGCTCGGTGATACGGGCCGCGATCTCCGCTCCGGAGCCGTAGAACACCGGTGCCTCGTGGACGACCACGAGCCGGCCGGTCTTCTCGACGGACCGCTGAACGGCGTCGAAGTCGATCGGGGACATCGAGCGCAGGTCGACGACCTCCACCGACTTGCCCTCCTCCTGGGCCGCCGCGGCCGCTTCCAGGCAGACCTTCACCATCGGGCCGTAGGCGGCGAGGGTGAGGTCGGTGCCGGTGCGGGCGATCCGGGCCGCGTGCAGCGGGTCCGGGATGGCCTCGGTGTCGACCTCGGCCTTGTCCCAGTAGCGCCGCTTGGGCTCGAAGAAGATCACCGGGTCGTCGCTCTGGATGGCCTGCTGGAGCATCCAGTAGCCGTCGGAGGCGTTCGACGGCGAGACCACCTTGAGCCCGGCCACATGCGCGAACAGCGCCTCGGGGGACTCCGAGTGGTGCTCGACCGCGCCGATGCCGCCGCCGTAGGGGATACGGACGACGACCGGCATCTTGACCTTGCCGAGCGCACGGGCGTGCATCTTGGCGAGCTGGGTGACGATCTGGTCGTACGCCGGGAAGACGAAGCCGTCGAACTGGATCTCGACCACCGGGCGGTAGCCGCGCAGCGCGAGGCCGATCGCGGTGCCGACGATCCCGGACTCGGCGAGCGGGGTGTCGATCACCCGCTCCTCGCCGAAGTCCTTCTGGAGTCCGTCCGTGATCCGGAAGACCCCGCCGAGCTTGCCGACGTCCTCACCCATGATGAGGACCTTGGGGTCGGTTTCCAGGGCCTTGCGCAGCGATTCGTTGAGCGCCTTCGCGAGGGACATCTTCTCTGCGGTCATGCTTACTTGCCCTCCTCGGCAGCGTCCGTGAACGACGCCTGGTACGCGGCGAACTCGGCGCGCTCCTCATCGACCAGCGCGTGGCCGTCCGCGTAGACATGGTCGAACATCGACATGTCGTCCGGGTCGGGCATCGCTCGCACGGCCTCGCGGACCCGCTTGGCCAGCACGTCGCTCTCCTCGTCGAGCGCGGTGAAGAAAGCCTCGTCGGCGTGGCCCTGGGCCGCCAGGTACCGGCGCAGCCGCAGGATCGGGTCCTTGGCCTCCCACGCCACCCGCTCGTCGTCGTGGCGGTAGCGGGTCGGGTCGTCGGACGTGGTGTGGGCACCCATCCGGTACGTGAACGCCTCGACCAGGGTCGGGCCCTCGCCGCGCCGAGCACGCTCGAGCGCGGAGCGGGTCACCGCCAGGCAGGCGAGGACGTCGTTGCCGTCCACGCGGACGCCGGGGAAGCCGAAGCCGCGGGCGCGCTGGTAGAGCGGGACGCGGGTCTGGCGCTCGGTGGGCTCGGAGATGGCCCACTGGTTGTTCTGGCAGAAGAACACCACCGGGGCGTTGTACACCGCCGAGAAGGTGAAGGCCTCGGCCACATCGCCCTGGCTGGAGGCGCCGTCGCCGAAGTAGGCGATGACCGCGGAGTCCGCGCCGTCCTTGGCGACACCCATCGCGTAGCCGGTCGCGTGCAGCGTCTGCGAGCCGATCACGATCGTGTACAGGTGGAAGTTGTTGCTGTTCGGGTCCCAGCCGCCGTGGTTCACGCCGCGGAACATGCCGAGCAGGTTCGTCGGGTCCACCCCGCGGCACCAGGCGACGCCGTGCTCGCGGTAGGTCGGGAAGACGTAGTCGTCGTCGCGCAGGGCGCGGCCGGAGCCGATCTGCGCGGCCTCCTGGCCGAGCAGCGAAGCCCACAGGCCCAGCTCGCCCTGGCGCTGGAGCGCGGTCGCCTCGGAGTCGAAGCGGCGGGTGAGCACCATGTCGCGGTAGAGCCCGCGGAGTTCCTCGGGGCTCAGGTCGACGTCGTAGTCCGGGTGCGCGATCCGCTCACCCTCGGGCGTCAGCAGCTGTACGAGCTCGGGCTCGGCGTGCTGCCCGGCCTGTTCGCCGGGTTGTCCGGACTGCCCGGCCTTCGCGGCCTGTCGCGGCTTGGCGGCGCTCTTCTTCGCCACGGTGCGCTTGGCAGCGCGGGCAGCGCCGGCAGCGGGCTTGGCGGCGCCCTGTTCGGCGGTCGCGGCGGTGCCCTCGTCGGCTCCGGCGCTGACGCGCTTACTGCTGCGGCGCGGTTTGCTCGCGGCAGTGCTCTCCACGGTCACGTGCGTGCTCCTCCGTCGGTCCGGCCCCCGGGGTCCGCCGGGTACCAGTGCGGCTCACCTGTACCCGTACCCGGGCACGGGGTGGGTGCACCGTGGGTATCCGTCGGGAAACAGGCGTGACAGGTGCCCCGGCGTGCTCCCTGTCACAGGCACGTTACCCAGTGGGTCGCATTCCTGCGAAACCCCATTTGACCTGCGATTTTGCTTGGATTTCCAAGTAAACCGGGAAATGCGGGAGCAGCCGCAGGTCAGAGCACTGGTCACGGCCGAGCAGGCCGCCGGAACACGGGCACGGTATCCCGGGCACCCCGGGCACGGGAAGAGCCAATATGTGAGACTTACTTTTGTGCCCGAAGCCCGAAAAATCACGGTATTCCTGCTGGACGACCATGAGATCGTCCGGCGAGGCGTACACGAGTTGCTCTCTATGGAGGACGGCATCGAGATCGTCGGCGAGGCCGGTACGGCCGCCGACGCCTTGGTGCGCATCCCCGCGGTACGTCCTGACGTGGCGGTGCTGGACGTGCGCCTCCCGGATGGCAGCGGGGTCGAGGTATGCCGCGAGGTGCGTTCGCAGAACGAGGACATCAAGTGCCTGATGCTCACCTCGTACGCCGATGACGAGGCACTTTTCGACGCCATCATGGCCGGGGCCTCGGGTTACGCCCTCAAGGCCATCCGCGGCAGCGAACTGGTGGCGGCGGTACGGGACGTGGCGGCGGGCAAATCGCTGCTCGATCCGGTGGCCACGGCACGCGTCCTGGAACGGCTGCGGGACGGCGGCAGCCCGCACACGGACGACAAGCTGACCGGTCTGACCGATCAGGAGCGCAGGATCCTGGACCTGATCGGCGAAGGGCTGACCAACCGGGCGATCGGCCAGCGGCTGCATCTCGCCGAGAAGACGATCAAGAACTATGTCTCCGGGCTGCTGGCCAAGCTGGGTATGGAGCGGCGCTCGCAGGCTGCCGCGTATGTGGCACGGATGCAGGCGGAGCGTCACTGAGGGTGGACAACCGAGCAGCACTGATCAACGCTCCTCCGCACCAACCAGCACCAACCAGCACTGACGGGCGCCAGGCGTACGCCCGTCCGGGTATTCCGAAGAGCGACACGCGCGACACGCTGAGTGATCTATCATTTGGCGGGTGCCGCGCTCATTTGCTACTGCTCCACCTCCGCTGGGTGAACTGCTGCGGCGGTACGAGGATCCCGGCGAGCCCCTCTCCTGCGAGCCCGTCACTCAAGGCCTGCTCAACCGCGGCTATCGGCTCGCCACCACCCGCGGCGCCTACTTCCTGAAGCACCATGTGGACGCACCCACCGCCGACCGGGACACCATCGTGCGCCAGCACCGCGCCACCCAGCGGCTTCAGTCGCTCGGCGTCCCCGTGGCCCCGCCCGTACAGGACACCACGGGCGACACCGTGGCCGTGATCGGCGGACGCTGCTATGCCCTGCACCCCTGGGTGGACGGGCGGCACCGGGTGGGTGCCCAGCTGACCACCGCCGAGTCACGGCGGCTCGGGGCGCTGCTCGGGCGGGTGCACACGGGGCTCGATCAGGTCATGGAGACGGATGGGCAGTCCGCGGAGCATGACAGCGCGGACCCCGACGAGACCTTCGCGCTGATCGGTGAACTGCTGGAGCTGGCCGACCGGCACCGCCCGCGCGACACCTTCGACCTGCTCGCCGAACACCGGCTGCGGGAGCGCAGATCGCTGCTGGAGCGGCACGCCCACCGCCGACCGCCACCGGCTACGGCGAGCGGCTGGGTGCATGGGGACTTCCATCCGCTGAACGTGCTCTACCGGGACGGCGAGCCCGCGGCGATCGTGGACTGGGACCGGCTGGGTGTGCAGCCGCGCGCCGAGGAGGCCGTACGGGCCGCGGCGATCTTCTTCGTACGGCCGTCGGGAAAGCTGGAGTTGCCGAAGGTACGGGCGTACGCCCGCGCGTACCGGCGTGCGGCGGGCGCGGACAGCGCGGAGCTGGCGGCGGCCGTGCACCGGGTGTGGTGGGAGCGGCTCAACGACTTCTGGATACTGCGCTGGCGCTACCAGTTGCACGACCGCAGGGCCGACCCGCAGTTTCCGGCGGTGTCGGCCCTGGCAGTGTGGTGGACGAGGGAGTACGAGGCGGTGTGCGAGTCCTTCGCCGGGTGACCCCGGCCGGGCTCAGCCGGGCGTACCCGCCGGTGTCAGCCCGCGCCCGCGTCCGTGCCCTGGTCCGTGCCCGCGTCGGTGCCCGCGTCGGTACCGGCGTCCGTGCCGGTCGACGTGCCCGTGTCCGTACCCGCGTCCGTACCGGCGTCCGTGCCGGTCGACGTGCCCGTGTCCGTGCCGGTCGACGTGCCCGTGTCCGTACCCGCGTCCGTACCGGCGTCCGTACCGGTCGACGTGCCCGCTTCCGTGCCCTGGGACTGCTCCGTGGACGGGCTCTGCTGCTGGGGCGGGTCCTGAGGCGTCCAGTCGCCGCCCTGGTTGCCGCCGTCGCCGGAGCCGGGCTGCTCGGGCTCCTGCTCTTCCTCCTCGGGCACCACCGGATCCGGGGTCGACTTCTGCGACTTCTGCGGGGTCTTGGTGATGTTCGTCTGCTGCTTCTGATCGTTCTTGGGCTGCTCCGGCCGGGTCATCGCGAAAGCCACGCCCGCCGTGATGGCGATCAGCGCGAGCGCGACGAACGCCAGCACCCTGCCGCGCCCGCCGCGGCCACCGGAGTTGCCGCCGGTACCCGCGTAACCGCCGTGGTAGCCGCCGTCTTCCGGATTGCGCGGCGGGAGGATCGAACCCTGCGGCGTGTCACCGGAGTTCGGGTGCCCCATCACGGTCGTCGCGGACATCCCCATCGCCGGGGTGTAGGCGCCGCTCTCATGCATCTGCACCGGTCCCGTGTCCCACGTACCGGTGTGGCTGCCCGTCTGCTGGAGCATCTGGATCCCGTACTGCACCAGACCGCGCATCTCCTCGGCGCTCTGGAACCGGTCGTCCGGGTCCTTGGCGAGCGCCCGCATGGCGAGGCCGTCCAGCTCGGGCGGGGCCACGTCCGAGACCTCGGACGGCGGCACGGGCATGTCCTGGACGTGCTGGTAGACCACGGAGAGCGGGGTCTCGCCGGTGAACGGCGGGCGCAGCGCGAGCAGTTCGTACAGCAGACAGCCGGTGGCGTACAGGTCGGAGCGATGGTCGACGGCCTTGCCGAGGGCCTGCTCGGGGGAGAGGTACTGCGGGGTTCCCATGACCATGCCGGTCTGGGTCATCGTGGTCGACGCGCCGTGCAGCGCGCGGGCGATACCGAAGTCCATCACCTTGACCGCGCCGCTCTTGGTGATGATCACATTGGCGGGCTTGATGTCACGGTGCACGATTCCGTGCTGGTGCGAGTACGCGAGCGCCTCGAGGACGCCGGACACGATGATCAGCGCCTGCTCGGGCGGCGGTGCCTCCGCGTTGACGAGCAGATCCCTGATGGTGTGGCCTTCGACCAGTTCCATGACGATGTACGGCACGGACTGCCCGTTCACCACGTCCTCGCCCGAGTCGTACACGGCGACGATGGCATGGTGGTTGAGGCCGGCGACGGACTGCGCCTCGCGGGTGAAGCGGGCTTTCGAGACCGGGTCCTCGGCGAGATCGGCACGGAGCAGCTTGACGGCGACGGTGCGCCCGAGCCGTACGTCCTCCGCCGAGAACACCTCGGCCATGCCGCCTCTGCCCAGACGGCCGGTCAGCCGGTAGCGGCCATCGCCGACGAGCCCGCCCACGCCCGCCCAGGAGTCAGCGGCATCCGGGACTCCGCCGCCGCTTGCTTCGGGTTCGGGTGCCATCAGTCCTCGCCGTCGTGTTCGTGTCGCCCCGCGCGTCGGCGCGCGCGTGGTCTTCCTTTGTGTGTCAGTACTCTGCTCAGTACCCTGCCCTGTCACGCTACAGGTTCCAGGCGCCGCCCCGGTTCGGGATAGGGCGGTCGTCAGGCCCGTCTAGGCCCGCCGCCACCAACCCCCCGTTGTGCCGATACGGGATCCACCGGGTATTCATTCATGGGATTTTGTGAGTTTCCTGTAACACTCGCTCGGGCCCTGCCTGCTGGCGGCCGCAGAGCGGGCAGCGGGGGACTCGGCGAGAGCGTGCCGCCTGCCGAGCACGGGGCGACTGAGGCCGGCGACTCCGATGGCGCATGCGCCCGGGTCTCGGTGTGACGTCCATGACACGGACCGGAACGGGCATCGCCACCCCGCGATACCTGCCCCGGCCCGCTCTCGCGGACCTGCGGACAGCCGGGCGGCGCGGAGTCCACGCGCGCCGCGTTCCGTACTCCGTTGGCATCATGCTCTGCCGGCTGTTGACGGGCCGAGCGCCGTTCGACCCGGCCTCCGTTCGACCCGGCCTCCGTTCGACCCGGCTTCCGTTCGACCCGGCCTGCCCAACCGCTCGCCGACTCCGGCGACGGACAGGACGAGCGCGGCTGCGTTGCTGCCGCATGTGCGCCCAGGAGGTACCGGTGACCCGGAGTAGTCGACTCCTCGCCGAAGCCACTGAGCACCTTCGGGAGCCGTAGCGGACTCTTCGGCCCTGTGCTGCTGTCACCCTCTCAGAACACCCGAGATGCCCGTCTTCATCGTAGATGTGACGCTTAATGCGATACGCCCCATACGCAGGGCGACACGGCACGAGAGGGGGTCACGCGATGGCACCGGCGCCAGATCCCCGACCCTCCACTCCTCGTACTCCTCACAGCCTCTGCGGTGGCAGCGCCCATCGCACCCACTTCACCCCTCGCACCCCGGCCCTCACCGCCCTCGTCACCGCTGCCGCCCTCGCCGCCCTGACGTCGGCTCCGCCGGTCGCGGCGCACGCCGCCGCACGCGATACGCGCACCGCCCACCGCACCCCCTCCGTCACCCCACCGTCACCCACACCCTCGCTGGCGGGCCGAGAAGCGGGCGAGGGGCGGCAGCGGCCAGGACGGCGCGCGACGCCGCCAGGGTCGCGTACGGGCTCCATATCGACACCACCATCCCCGACCACCCCTTCAGCACCTTTTGTCCCGGTAGTGCCACCTAATTCACCTTCCATGAAGCGACTCGCGCCCTTCGCCCCCCTCACACCGATCACGCCTGACGTATCCACCCCCTCCACGCCCACCGCCGCCAACCCACCCGACACACCCGTGACTCCCGTCACATCTCTACCTGCGGCCGTCGGCGATACGTCCCCGCGCGCGGGCCCCCCGGCGCAGGAGCGACCCATCCCCTCGCTGACGCTCGGCACGGGGTTCACCCTGATGGGACTGGGTCTCGGCTACATAGGGCTGCGCCTTCGGAGGCGCTGAGCGTCGCCCCCGGAGCGGACGGCGAAGCCCTTCTCGGGGACCACCGTCCCCCCTGGGTCCTATGCGCCGTATCCCTCTCAGGTCGGTTGTCCGCGGCGGCATACTCGGTATACATACTCAGTATGTCGATCCGCCACGGGCTACTGGCCCTCCTCGAACGAGGCCCCCGCTACGGCTCCCAACTGCGTACGGAGTTCGAGTCACGCACGGGTGCCACCTGGCCACTCAACGTGGGCCAGGTCTATACGACCCTGGGCCGACTGGAACGCGACGGCATGGTCGTACCCGACGGGGAGGACGAGGGAGGGCACTCGCTCTACGCCATCACCGACGCGGGGCGGACCGAGCTTCGGTCCTGGTACGAGCGTCCCGTCGACCGCACCAGCCCGGCCAGGGACGAACTGTCCATCAAGCTCGCCATGGCGGTCGGCACCTCCACGGTCGACATCCGTGAGGTCATCCAGTCTCAGCGCCGCCACACGGTGAAGGCCATGCAGGACTACACACGTCTCAAGGCGCAGGCGCTGGAGACGGAACCCACCGACCGGGCCGATGTCGCCTGGCTGCTCGTGCTGGAACAGCTCATCTTCCAGACCGAGGCCGAGGCCCGCTGGCTCGATCACTGCGAGGCCCGGCTCATCCGGCTCTCCACGACGCTGCCGCCCCCGGAGCAGGCACCCCCACCCGCCGCCACCGCTCCCACTCCCGTGGCCGCACGCGCCCTTGACCGCCTGCGGCGGCGCGGCTGACCTCGGGCTCCGTCCCGCCGGGGGGCCGTGCCTCGCCCGACCCCACTCGGCACGGCCTGTTCAGCGCCTCCGACTCGGCGCTCCTACCCGGTACTTCCCGCACTTCCGACCCACGTGTCCCGCTCAAGACATCTGCTCAGCACATCCGCTCACTCCCGTACGCCCCTGCGTACGCCCAAGGGGGGACCCACCATGTCCAGCCAGTCACAGCACCAACAGAAGCCACAAGCGCCGCATCCCGTGCTTCAGCTCCGCCAGCTGACCCGCGTCCACGGCAGCGGCGCCACAGAGGTCCACGCCCTGCGCGGTATCGACCTCGATGTCTACCCGGGCGAACTGGTCGCCGTCATGGGCCCGTCCGGTTCGGGCAAGTCCACCCTGCTCACCATCGCCGGCGGTCTGGACAGCCCGACCTCCGGCCAGGTGATCGTGGAGGACACGGACATCACCACCGCCCACCGCAAGACCCTGGCGGCCCTGCGCCGCCGCAGCATCGGCTATGTCTTCCAGGACTACAACCTCATCCCGGCACTGACCGCCGCCGAGAACATCGCGCTGCCCCGTGAGCTGGACGGCGTCTCCGCCCGCAAGTCCCGCACCGAGGCCCTTGCCGCGCTCGAGGAGATGGACCTGGCCCATCTGGCCGACCGCTTCCCCGACGAGATGTCCGGTGGTCAGCAGCAGCGGGTCGCGATCGCCCGCGCCCTCGTCGGAGAGCGCCGGCTGGTCCTCGCCGACGAGCCCACCGGCGCCCTGGACTCCGAGACCGGAGAGTCCGTACTCGCCCTGCTCCGTACCCGCTGCGACGCGGGCGCGGCGGGCATCCTCGTCACCCACGAGCCGCGCTTCGCCGCCTGGGCGGACCGGGTGGTCTTCCTGCGCGATGGCGCTGTGGTCGACCAGACCGTGCGCAGCGACGCCGACTCCCTGCTGAGCGGGCAGGCGGCCGAACGGTGAAGCACTGGTTCCACTCCTGGCGTGCGGCGATACGTATCGCCCGGCGCGATGCCCTGCGTTCCAAGGGGCGCAGCTTCCTCGTCCTCGCCATGATCGCGCTGCCCATCATCGGGGTCAGCGCCGCCGATCTGACTCTGCGCAGCGCCGAGCTGTCCACCGAGCAAACTCTGGAACGGTCGATCGGCGCCGCTGACGCCCGGCTTTCCGGCGCCGGGGTGGGCGGTGTCGCCATCCACCAGACCCCCGACGCCAGCCAGCACGTCCCGGTCGAGAACTACGACGACAAGCCCTGGCCCGAGGGTCCGACCGATCTGAAGCAGGCCATCCCCGCGGGCGCCAAGTCCCTGGAGAGCACGACCGGCTCCGCCAAGCTGCGCACCACGCACGGTCTGCTGCACACCGAGGTCCGTGAGCTGAAGGCCACCGACCCGATGGCCGCCGGGCTGATGACCCTGCTCAGCGGCCGGTTCCCGCAAGGAGCCGGAGAAGTCGCCGCGACCACGCACTTCCTGGAGTCGAGCGGGCTGAGCATCGGCTCCAAGATCTCGGCACGCGGCCTGGACCGCGAGTACACGATCACCGGCGCGTACGAGGTCGCCGAGGCGCTGGAAGCCGACGAGGTCAACGCATTGCCCGGGGCACTGCTCGACCCGCTCGACAAGGCTCTGGTCGCGGGCGGACTGCCCGGGGTCGGTGCGAGCACCAGCTATCTGGTGAGCGTTCCGGGTGGTTTCACGTGGAACATGGTCAAGCAGGCCAACACCAACGGCGTGGTGGTCGTCTCGCGCGCGGTGCAGCTCAATCCGCCCGCCAGGTCGGACGTCCCGATATACGACTCTCCCAACTGGGCCGGCGGCTTCGAGCAGAGCACCGCCGCCAAGGCCGCCGCCCTGGCCTCGGCCGCCACCGTCGTCGGTCTGGCGATGCTGGAGATCTGCCTGCTGGCCGGTCCGGCCTTCGCCGTCGGCGCCCGCCGCTCGCGCCGTCAGCTTGGACTGGTCGGTGCCAACGGCGGTGACCGCCGCCATATCCGGGCCATCGTCCTCTCGGGCGGTCTGGTGATCGGCATCGCCGCCGCCGTTGTGGGCACGCTGCTGGGCCTGGCGCTGACCTTCGCTCTGCGCCCGCTCCTCGAAGAGGCCATGGGCGCACGCTTCGGCCACTTCGACATCCGGCCGCTCGAGCTGCTCGGCATCGCCCTGCTCGCCGTGATCACCGGTCTGCTCGCCGCGATCGTCCCGGCCGTCACCGCGTCCCGGCAGACCGTACTCGCCTCGCTCACCGGCCGCCGCGGCATCCGCCGCAGCAACCGGGTCCTCCCACTGCTCGGTCTGGGCGGGCTGCTACTGGGTGCCGCGATCGCCCTGTACGGCTCCGTCTTCAGCGATCAGTTCCTCTTCGTCGCGGGCGGTAGCGCCCTCGCCGAGCTCGGTGTCGTGGCCATGACCCCCGCACTGGTCGGCCTGTTCGGCAGGGTCGGCCGCTGGCTGCCGCTGTCGCCGCGGCTCGCGCTGCGCGACGCGGTACGCAACCGCGGCCGTACGGCGCCTGCCGTGGCCGCTGTGCTGGCCGCCGTCGCGGGCACGGTCGCCGTCACCACGTTCCAGGTGAGCAGCGACGCCCAGAGCGAGGCCGCCTATGTGGCCCAGCTCCCCGCCGGAGGGGTGTCCCTGCTGCTGGACGAGCCGGGCGGCCGGGATGTCGCCCAGGCACGGGAGGCCGTGCAGAAGTACCTGCCGGTCGAAGACCGGGCCGATGTGGACCGGATCACCGTGGGCAAGGAGCAGTGCACCAAGTACTCCGACAACCCCGGCTGCGGGAGCCACGAGATCGTCGTGCCGAAGGCGAACGAGTGCCCGCTGTGGGCCGACGCCGGTCCGGACGTCGAAGACCCCGCCGCACGGTTCACCAAGGCCCAGCGCCGCGAGCTCGCCGCGGACTGGCGCTGCCGGGACGACAACGGCTACGAGGCGTACGTCGGTGACGAGAAACTTCTCAAGGTCCTCGGCATCGACGATCCGGCAGCCGCCAAGGCCCTTGCGGAGGGCAAGGTCGTCTCGTTCGACAAGCACAACATCGACACCGCCAAGGGCAACACGGTCGGCATCCGGCTGATCACCGAGGCCGAGCGCAACAAGGCCGACGCCGCGCGCACCGAGCCCGTGGGCACGGTCAAGACCTTCACCGCCCACCAGGTGTCCGGGAAGGCCAAGGCCTACGGCGTCTCGCTGCTCATCCCGCCATCCGCGGCCAAGTCGGCCGGGCTGCTGACCGTGCCGTACGGCACGTACTACACGACCCAGCAGGCGCCGAGCAGCGAGCAGCGGCAGAAGCTCGACGGGGAGCTCGACAAGATGGGAGCCGAGATCGAGCTCCACATCGAGGAGGGCTACGTCAGCGACCAGGACATCACCCTGCTGGCGCTGTCCCTCTTCGCCGGGCTGATCACCATCGGCGCCGCGGGTATCGCCACCGGACTCGCACAGGCGGACGCCGAGGCGGACCTGAAGACGCTCGCCGCCGTGGGCGCCCCGCCCCGGGTGCGCCGCACTCTCAGCGGGTTCCAGTGCGGTGTGGTCGCGGTGATGGGCGTGGTGCTGGGCACTGCGGCGGGTGTGCTGCCCGCCATCGGCCTGCGGCTGAACGAGCGCCGAAGCGCGGAGCTGTGGTACCAGAAGGCACTGGACGAGGGCTACGGCCGGATCGACGACTTGCCGTATGTGCCGATCGTCGTCCCCTGGGGCACCCTCGCCGCCCTGCTGATCGCGGTCCCGGTCGGCGCGGCCGTCCTGGCCGCCCTGGTCACGCGCTCCAAGGGCGCCCTGGCCCGGCGGGAGGCCACCTGACAGGCCACATGACGGGCGACGTCATGTGAATCGGCCCCGTGCCCCTGTAGGAGGGTGGATCACCCTCCTACAGGGGCACACCGTCTGGTGAGGCAGTTGTGCGAGAGAATGGCGGCATGGAGATGCCGAGGAATGAACGGTCGCCGGAGACACCGCATGTCCTCATCGTGGGGCAGGACGGGTTGTCGCTGGGCGGCGGTCAAGCTGACGACGAGTCGCGCGAGGTCCCCGTGACGGACATGGTCGAACAGCCGGCGAAGGTCATGCGCATCGGCAGCATGATCAAGCAACTACTGGAAGAGGTGAGGGCGGCTCCTCTGGACGAGGCGAGCCGCGTCAGGCTCAAGGAGATCCACCGGGGCTCCGTCAAGGAGCTCGAGGACGGGCTGGCTCCCGAACTGGTCGAGGAACTGGAGCGCCTGTCCCTGCCGTTCACCGATGACGTCGTGCCGTCGGAAGCGGAACTGCGCATCGCGCAAGCTCAGTTGGTGGGCTGGCTGGAAGGACTCTTCCACGGTATCCAGACAGCGCTGTTCGCCCAGCAGATGGCGGCTCGCGCCCAACTCGAACAGATGCGCCGGGCACTCCCGCCCGGTGCTCCCACAGACGATGACGACCCCTCACACGGCGCGATCCGGTCCGGGCCGTATCTCTGACGGAGCCACGGCTCCGGAACGGGGGGGGGGGGGGTGTGTGGGGACGGCGGGCGCTAGAGTGACCACACCGCCGACACGACGCACGCACACCCAGCGCTCGAAACACAACC
>NZ_JBHXFA010000066.1:0-13785 GCF_042724175.1 Streptomyces sp. NPDC127084 | reverse complement strand
TCACCCCCCCCACCCCCGGGGGTCGGGCGGGGGTCTATTTTCTCCCCCCCGCCCCCGCGCCGCCGCGCGGGGGGGGGGGGGGCCCCCGCGGGGGGGGGCCCCCACCCAAACCCCCCCGTTCAGCACCGTCAAAAGCCGCGTTCAGACACCCGTCCAGGTGCTGCCCAGGGGCTGTTCAAGGGCTTGATCAGGGCTGTTCAGGAGGTCTTCGGCACCACCAGAACCACCTTGCCCACATGGACACCCTCCTCCAGCGCACGGTGCGCCGCCGGCGCCTCGGGCATCGGAAGGTGCTGGTCCACCACGGGGCGTACGGTCCCGCCCGCCAGCAGTGGCCAGACATGCTCCGCTACCGCCGCCACGATCACCGTCTTCTCGTGCAGCGGGCGGGCGCGCAGCGAGGTCGCCATCACCGCGGCACGCTTGGCCAGCAGCGCCCCGATGTTCAACTCGCCCTTCACACCGCCCTGTAGCCCGATCACCGCGAGCCGTCCGTTCACGGCCAGCGCCCGCACGTTGCGGTCCAGGTACTTGGCGCCGATGATGTCGAGGATGACATCCGCACCGGTGCCCCCGGTCTGAGCCCTGAGCTCCGCCACGAAATCCTGCTCGCGGTAGTCGATCAGGATGTCCGCGCCCAGCTCCGCACAGCGGCGCAGCTTGTCCTGACTCCCCGCGGTCACCGCCACCTTCGCGCCCACCGCCTTGGCGAGCTGGATCGCCATGGTGCCGATACCGCTGGCCCCACCGTGCACCAGCAGGGTCTCCCCCGGCCGCAAGTGGGCCAGCATGAACAGATTCGACCAGACGGTACAGGCGACTTCGGGCAGTGCCGCCGCCGTGATCAGGTCCACCCCCTCGGGCACCGGTAGCAGCTGTCCGACGGGTACGACCGCCTTCTCCGCGTAGCCACCACCGGACAGCAGGGCGCATACCTCATCGCCGACCTTCCAGCCGGTGACACCGGGCCCGAGCTCGGCGATGCGCCCCGAGCACTCCAGTCCGGGGTACGGGGACGCGCCCGGGGGCGGGTCGTAGAAGCCCTGCCGTTGCAGAAGGTCCGCGCGGTTGACGGCGCTCGCGGCAACCTCGACGAGGACCTCGCCCTCGCCAGGCTCCGGATCCGGCACCTCCGCCCAGACCAGCGCCTCGGGCCCACCCGGTTCGGGAATCGTGATCGCATGCATGATCGCGAGGCTACTCCGGAGCCCTCCGGCGCCTACTCGACGGCGCCCAGCGTGCGCCTATCCGTAACCCGGGCGATGGTGATCAGACGGTCCGTCAACTGCAGGGGGCTGGCCTGAGGATCGTCGTAGCCGAGCAGCCGGTGCCCGCGCAGCACACTGATCACCAGATCGTCCGTCTCCCGGACGCTCTTGCCCACCTCGCTCTTGGTCACCGGCCGCTCGCCGATGTCGAGGCCGCTGCCCTGCTGGATCAGATCCTCCATCACCCTGCCCGCGCTGGGACTCAGCACGGAGAGCCCGAGCAGCCGGCCGGCGGCGCTGGCGCTGGTGATCACCACATCCGCCCCGGACTGGCGCAGCAGAGGCGCGTTCTCCTCCTCGCGCACCGTCGCGACGATCCGCGCGCCGCGGTTCAACTGCCGTGCGGTCAGGGCGACCAGCACCGCGGTGTCGTCCCGCTGGGTGGAGATGATGATCTGGCGTGCCTTGTGGAGCTCTGCCCGCTGGAGCACATCGCTCCGGGTGGCGTCGCCCACGACCCCGGCGAATCCGTCCAGGTTCGCCGCCTCGATGACCTTGGAGCTGGGGTCGATGACGACCACCTGCTCCTTCTTCAGACCCGTGACGCACAGGGTGTGGACGGCGGAACGCCCCTTCGTCCCGAAGCCGATGACAACGGTGTGGTCCCGCAAGGTGCGCCTCCAGCGATTCAGCCGCCATTCCTCCCGGGTCCGCTCCGTGAGGACCTCAAGGGTGGTGCCGACCAGGATGATCAGAAAAAGCACGCGCAGTGGCGTCACCACGAGCACGTTCACCAGCCGTGCGCTGTTGCTGTACGGGACGATGTCGCCGTAGCCGGTGGTGGAGAGGGTGACGGTGGCGTAGTAGACGCAGTCGAGGAAGGTGACCTTCTCGTCGGCGTTGTCGTGGTAGCCGCCCCGGTCGAGCCAGACGACCAGCACTGTGATCGCCATCACTATCAACGCGAGCAGCAGCCGCCTGCCCACCTGCCGCAGCGGATGCTCGACCACCCGGCGGGGCATCCTGACCCGCGTCGTGACCAGCTGCTCGTCCGCCTGCCGAGCCATCTGGTCCTGGCCGGGAAGTTTCACGTGAAACGCCCCTCGATCGTCGGCATGGCCGGTGCGCTGGGCGCGTGGGGAGGCGGCCAGGGAAGCTCCAGAACCTCCACCTCGTCCCCTGCCCGCGCCCCGCCCGGTGGTACGACGGCGATGCCGTGTGCGGCGGCGATCCCCCGCAGCATGGCCGGACCGTGGTAGCGCAGTGGAACGACCCGCCCGCCCCGCCGGACCACCGGCACCAGCCGGGTGTCCTCCGGATGCCCCTGCGCCTCGTGACCGAGAGGCGCGAACGAACGGACCGGGGTCGCCCCTCCCGGCACGGCTTCCTGCCCTGACATCGCCCGCAGCAGCGGTTCGGCGAGCGTGACCAGACCGGACACGGCGGCCAGCGGGTTCCCTGGCAGGCCCACCAGGTAGCGGTCTGCCCGCTTCTCCGCCCCCGCCCCCGCGTCCCGCCCGGCGGTAAGGCGCGCCAGCAGCATCGGATGGCCGGGGCGTACCGCCACGCCGTCCACCAGCAGCTCCGCCCGCGCCCTGCGCAGCACGGGGTGCACATGGTCCACAGGGCCCGCGGCCGTCCCGCCCGTGGTGACCAGGACGTCGGCGTCGGACGACATCACGGCCCGGTACAGGGTGTCGGCATCGTCGCGGACCCGGAGCGTACCGAGGGTCTCCGCGCCGAGCGCCCGCAGCCAGGGGCCGAGCATCGGGCCCAGCGCATCGCGGATCAGGCCGTCATGGGGCAGGCCGTCGGACAGCAGCTCATCGCCGATGACGAGCACCTGGACCCGGGGTGGGCACACGGTGAGCAGCCGGTCGTAGCCGGCGGCTGCCGCAAGCCCGAGCACGGCGGGGGTCACCGGCATGCCCTCGGGCAGGAGTTCATCACCGGAGCGGCACTCCTGGCCGCGTGGCCTGATGTCCTGACCATGGGTCACCTGGTGGCGGGCGTGCAGATTCCCGCCGGCATCGGTACGGGCGTGCTCGCTGCGGAGCACCGCGGTGGTCCCGTCGGGGATCCGGGCTCCGGTGGCGATCCGTACGGCCTCACCGTCGGCGAGGGTCCCGGGGGCACCGTGTCCGGCGAGGATGCCGGAGGGCTGGTTCTTCGCGGGACGCGCGGCCCGGCTCTTCCAAGGGCCGGGGCCGGAGATGGCCCAACCGTCCATGGCGGAGGTGTCGAAGGACGGCAGATCGGTGAGTGCTGCCAGCGGTTCGGCGAGCACCTGGCCCAGGGCTTGGTCGAGGGGCACCTGCCGGGCTCCGATGCGGGAGCGCCGCCCTGCCCGGGCCGCGCGGGAACGGGCCTCGTGCCAGGGCACGCCGTGGTGCCGCGCGCCGGAGGGACTCCCGTGCCCGGAAATGCCGCGGTGCCCCCTCACCAGCGCCAGTGCCTCTTCGGAACCGTCGTCGTCATCCGCGGCGCCGGCATCGGCACCGTCGGTGCCATCGGGCTCGGCGGAGGTCTCGTATTCACCGCGCCCGGGGTGTACCCCACTGGATGGCGCACCCTCAGCGGAAGCGTCCGGAGCAACCGCACCAGGACTTCCGGCCTCGCTGTCCCTGCTGGTCGCACCTGGCTCGGGGACATCACCGATCTCCTGGGCGGCGAGCAGGAGTCCTCCGAAGGAACCCGTACCAAACGCACCCGTGTCGCCAAGCCCCGCTTGGTTCCGTACGGTCATCAGCTACTCGCCTCGCCCTTCGCACCAGCACTACCGGCATCACCGGGGCCACCGGAACCACCGGTGCTCCCGGTTTCGGCGGCCCAGCGCTCGGCGAGAGCCGCGGCCTTCCGGGCCGCCTCTGCGACGGCCTCGGCATCCGCACCAGCCGACTTGGCAGCGGCGTAGCCGACCAGGAACGTGGTGAGCGGCGCGGCGGGACGGGCCACTCCGTGGGCGGCGTCCCGCGCGAGGTCGAGCAGAACGCGGATGTCGACGTCGAGTTCGATGCCGAGTTCGGCCTTGACCGCGGTGATCCATTCATCAAGCACGTGCCCATGCTCTCTGATACGGGCCCTGGCCGCCGCGATGTCCTCCCAGGTGTCGCAGTCGAAGGAGTCCAGGGGTTCTGCTGCGACCCGCTCCGACTCCAGCTCCTGGGTGAGCAGGCGCAGCGGCAGCCCGGAGAGATGTCCGTACTCCGTGGCGATGAGCGCGAGTTCGCGGCGTAGCGGCTCGGTCCGGTAGACCGCGACCAGCGGTTGATCGCGGCCGTCGCCGTCGGTGAGCAGCGCCGCTTCCCGCCCACTGCGGTCGAGGGCGTCGATGAGCCGGCGTACGGTCGCGTCTCCGGTGAACGGCAGATCGGCGGCGAGCACGAGCACGGTCTCCGCGCTGGTCTGCCGTACCCCGGCGTCCAGCGCGGCGAGCGGACCACCACCCGGTGGGGTCTCCCGTGCCCATCGCACCGGCCGGACGGTGGCCCGGCGGGCGCCGACGACCACGGTCCGGTCGGCCCCACGGCACGCGGTGAGCACACGGTCGAGCAGCGCCCGGCCGCCGATGCTCACCCCGGGTTTGTCCGCGCCGCCGAGCCGCTCGGCGGCGCCCCCGGCGAGCACGATCGCGTCATAGCAGGGCCTCGCGGTATCCGCGGCACCGGCAGTCCCCGCCTCATGGCCAGTCACTCCAGCAGTATGGGCCGCGATCACCCTTGCCGGTAAAGGCGGGGTCTGCCTCAGCCGTGCCCGAGGCGCCCAAGGCGCCGCGGAGCGGCTGTCGGTACCGCTACAAGGTGCGCAGCAGCACCGCCGGGTTCTCCACGCAGTCCGCCACGTATCGGAGGAACCCGCCGGCGGTGCCTCCATCGCACACCCGGTGGTCGAAGGTCAGCGAGAGCTGGACCACCTGCCGGACCGCGAGCTCGCCCTGGTGCACCCAGGGCTTGGGCACGATACGGCCGACGCCGAGCATCGCCGCCTCCGGATGGTTGATGATCGGCGTGGAACCGTCCACTCCGAACACCCCGTAGTTGTTCAGCGTGAAGGTCCCGCCCGTGAGGTCCCCCGGCGTGAGGGCGCCTCGTCTGGCCGTCTCCGTCAGCCGGGCGAACTCCTCGGTGAGCGACTCGGCCGTGCGATCGTGGGCGTCCCGTACGACGGGGACGACCAGTCCGCGCTCGGTCTGAGCGGCGAAGCCGAGGTGCACCTGGGGCAGCCGCACGATCTCCCGGGCATCGAGGTCCACGGTGGAGTTCAGCTCGGGATAGCGGGCGAGCGCGGCCGTGCAGATCCTGGCGAGCAGCGCCAGCAGTGAGATCTTCGGTTGGCCCGCGCCGTTCATCGCCCTGCGCGCGGCCATCAGCTCGGTCGCGTCCGCGTCGACCCAGCAGGTCGCGTCCGGGATCTCCCGGCGGCTGCGGGACAGCTTCTCCGCCACGGCACCCCGTACCCCGCGCAGCGGGATCCGCTCGCCGCCCACGCCGGCGGCACGGGAGGTGCGGGCCGGCGCCGTCTCCGGAACGGCGGCATGGCCGGGGGCGGCCACGGCGGGGGGCACGGCCACGGCGGGGGGCGCGGCCGGGGCGGGGGGCGCGGCCGGGGCGGGGGGCGCGGCGAGGGCTCGTACCGCGTGCTCCACATCGGCCCTCAGGATCAGTCCGTCGGGCCCCGAGCCGTGGAGCTGCCGCAGATCGACACTGTGTTCCCTGGCCAGCTTCCGCACCAGCGGCGAGATCACCGCCACGGGTCCTTCGTGGTGCGGCACGCCGAAGACCGCACCCGGCCTCGGCTCCGTACGGGCCGTGCCGGCAGGACGGGCCGCGGGCGCGGGGGTACGCTCCTCGCCGACGAACTCGTCAGGTGCGGGGCTCTCCACCGCGCTGTCCCACACGGGCTCCGGAAGGGTGTGCCCGCCACCGTGCTGGTCGTCGTGCGGGACCCGGCCCGAGGACGACCCTGGGCCGGACCGCGCGCCATGGACGCCTGTCCCCGGCCCGGACGACAGCGTCGTCGGCCGGATGCGCCTGCGGCGTGCGGCGGGGGCGCCTGTCCCGTAGCCGACCAGGACATTGCCGGAGGTCTCGGTTCCGGCGGCAGCGGCGGCCCCGGACTCCGCGGAGGCCGCTGCGCCGGACTGCCCGGACCCGCCCGCCTGGGCCTGGTCCGCGCCGACCGCCACCGTCAGCAGCGGAGCCCCGACCGGCAGCTCGGCGCCCTCCTCACCGAAGCGCGCGGTGACCACACCCGCGTAGGGGCAGGGCACCTCCACCATCGCCTTGGCCGTCTCGACCTCCACGACCGGCTGGTCGATGGCGACGACATCGCCCACCGCGACCAGCCAGCGCACGATCTCCGCCTCGGTCAGTCCCTCGCCGAGGTCGGGCAGCTTGAACTCGAGCACCTGGGCCATCAGCTCTCCGCCTCCCACTGCAACCTGGCTACGGCGTCCAGGATGCGGTCCACTCCGGGCAGATGGTGTCGTTCCAGCATCGGCGGCGGGTAGGGAATGTCAAAACCGGCCACCCTCAGCACCGGCGCCTCAAGGTGGTGGAAGCAGCGCTCGGTGACCCGGGCCGCGATCTCGGCGCCAGGCCCGGCGAAGCCGCTGGACTCATGGACCACGATCGCGCGTCCGGTGCGCCGTACGGACGCGCACACCGTCTCGTCGTCGAAGGGCACCAGCGACCGCAGATCGACCACTTCGAGGTCCCAGCCCTCGGCCTGGGCCGCCTCCGCCGCCTCCATGCAGACCGGCGTCGAAGGTCCGTAGGTGATGAGTGTCGCGCTGCGCCCCGGGCGGCGCACCAACGCGCGCCCGATGGGCTCCACAGCGGCCGGCGCCTCGGGTGACCAGTCGGCCTTCGACCAGTAGAGCCGCTTCGGCTCCAGGAAGACGACCGGATCGTCCGAGGCGATGGCTGCCCGCAGCAGGCCGTAAGCGTCCTCGACTGTCGCGGGCGTGACGACATGGAGTCCCGGAGTCGCCATGTAATACGCCTCGGACGAGTCGCTGTGGTGCTCGACGCCACCGATGCCGCCGCCGTAGGGCACACGTACCGTGATCGGCATCGGCATGGCGCCCCTGGTGCGGTTGCGCATCCGGGCGACATGGCTGATCAGCTGCTCGAAGGCCGGGTACGCGAAGGCGTCGAACTGCATCTCCACCACCGGACGCAGTCCGTACATCGCCATACCGACCGCTGTGCCGAGAATCCCGGCCTCGGCGAGCGGGGTGTCCGTGCAGCGCTCCTCGCCGAACTCCTTGGCGAGGCCGTCGGTGACCCGGAAGACCCCGCCGAGTGTGCCGACGTCCTCACCCATCACGTGGACCGTCGGGTCCTCCGCCATCGCGTCGCGCATCGCACGCTGGAGTGCCTGCGCCATGGTGGCGGGCTTGGTCTGCCTGGCAGTCGCCGTGCTCATCGTGCTTCGCCCTCCGCACCGTGCGCGCCCTGCGCCGCGTCGCCGCCTTCCATCTCCAGCTCGGCCCGCAGCTGCGCCGCCTGCTCCCTCAGCTGGCTCGTCTGCTCGGCGTAGACATGCGTAAACAGGTCCATCGGGTCCAGCACCGGATCGGCGTTCATTTGTTCTCTCAGCCGTGCGGCCATGGTCTCCGCGGCGTCCCGGGCCGCCTGGGCGGTCTCCTCGTCCAGCAGCCCCCGCGCGGTCAGGTCCCGCTCCAGCAGCAGAATCGGGTCGTGCTCGCGCCAGGCCTCGACCTCGCCGTCGGCCCGGTAACGGGTGGCGTCATCAGCGTTGGTGTGGGCGTCGATACGGTAGGTGATCGCTTCGACCAGGGTCGGGCCACCGCCGCGCCGGGCCCGCGCCACCGCCTCCGACAGCACCTCGTGCACCGCGACCGCGTCGTTTCCGTCGACCAGCCGCCCCGGCATCCCGTAACCGACCGCCTTGTGGGCGAGCGAAGGCGCCGCGGTCTGCTTGGCGAGCGGCACGGAGATGGCGAAGCCGTTGTTCTGCACGAGGAAGACGACCGGGGCCTGCCACACGGCGGCGAAGTTGAGCGCCTCGTGGAAGTCGCCCTCGCTGGTACCGCCGTCGCCGACCATGGCGAGCGCCACGACGTCGTCGCCCTTGAGGCGCGCCGCGTGGGCCAGGCCCACGGCGTGCGGAAGCTGCGTGGCGAGCGGGGTGCACAGCGGCGCGATGCGGTGCTCCCGCGGGTCGTATCCGGTGTGCCAGTCACCGCGCAGCAGCGTCAGGGCCTCGACCGGGTCGAGGCCGCGGGCGACGGCCGCGAGGGTGTCGCGATAGCTGGGAAAGAGCCAGTCCCGCTCCTCCAGGACCAGCGCCGCCGCGATCTCGCAGGCCTCCTGGCCGGTGGTCGACGGATAGACCGCGAGCCTGCCCTGCTTGGTGAGCGCGGTCGCCTGCGCGTTGTACCTGCGACCGCGCACCAGCTCGGCGTACAGCCGCAGCAGCAGCTGCGGGTCGGCCCCGGCCACCGCGTCCGTACCGAGCACCCGGTACGGCTCGGCGTCCGGGAGCAGCGGCGCGGGGTCGGTACGCGGCCGCCACGCCGGAGGCGGGGTGGGCTGGTAGGCGGCACCCGGTCGCTCCTGGACCGTCATACTGCTCTTTTTCAACGCGAGCACCTCCTCGTGGGAGCGGGCATAAGGACCCGAGAAAGGGCGCGCGGTGTGAGGCGCCTCACCTACCGATTGTTCGGTCGTGGGCGCATTTTGGCTACAGGCACCTTCAGCCTGTGGACAAACGGTTCTCCACAGCCTGGGATAGAAGCAGGTCGTCCACAGCAGAGAGGTGGGGGGACATGGCGGCTGAACAAATGGCCGACGGCGAGGACCACACGGATTTCGAAGTGGTGCCCGGTACTCCGGCACCGGGCCCACCGCCTCGCCCGCTCGACGCGATCGACCGGGACATCCTCCGCATCCTCCAGACGGACGGACGGGCGTCGATCCGCTCCGTGGCGGAACGGGTGCATGTATCGCGTGCCAACGCGTACGCCCGTATCAACCGGCTCATCGAGGACGGCGTGATCCGCGGCTTCAGCGCCCGGGTGAACCACGAACGCGCGGGCCACGGCGCGTCCGCCTACATCACGCTCAAAATCGTGCAGAACTCCTGGCGCACCGTCCGCGAGCAGCTCCAGGAACTGCCGGGGGCCGCGCACATAGCGCTGGTCAGCGGGGATTTCGACGTGCTGCTGCTGGTCCACACGCCGGACAACCGCACTCTGCGCGAGCTGGTCCTGACGAAGCTCCAGTCGATCCCCGAGGTGCTCTCCACCCGCACCCTGCTGGTCTTCGAGGAAACGGACCTGGACCCGGACCGGTCACGGCGGTAGGGGCTACGTCCCCGCCCGCAACCCGTCGAAGGCGAGCCGTACGACGGCGTCGGCCACCTGCTCGCGGTCGTAGCCGGTGCCCGCCTGCGGCCGGTACCACTCCACCAGGGAGTTGACCATGCCGAAGAGCAGCCGGGTGGCCAGCCGCATGTCCATATCGGCCCGCAGGTCGCCCTCGGCCGCCGCTGCCTTGAGCAGGTCGGCCACCCTGTGGTCGAACTCCCGGCGCCGCTCCATGGCCCAGCGCTCGGTCTGGGTGTTGCCCCGCACCCGCAGCAGCAGCGTCACATAGGGCAGCTCGGCCATCAGCACCTCCACGGTGCGCCGGGTCACGTGCTCGACCCGCTCGATGGCCCGGCCGCCCTGTGCCCCCGGCTCACCCAGAATGCCGAAGAGCCCGTCCAGCGCGCGGCTGACCGCACGGCGCAGGAGCTCCTCCTTGCCGGCGACGTGGTGGTATATCGAGGACTTGGAGATCCCGGCGGCCTTGGAGAGGTGCTCCATAGAGGTGCCGTCGTAGCCGCGTTCGTTGAAGACGCTGACGGCGACGGAGAGCAGGGTCTCAGGGGTGTAGGTGTCCCGTCTGGCCGTGGTCATCAGCTGTCCCCGCTCTCGGCGCTCCCGGCGTGCTTCGCGTGCTCGCCACGCTCCCGCTTCCGCCCATTCTCCCCGTAGGCCCGCCGGACCGTCCCGGGGGACGCCGCGTAGCGGCCGGTGGGATAGCGGGCGTGCAGCTCGCCGAGCAGGCCGCGGATCCGCTGGAAGCCCACCGCGGCGCCCCACTCCAGGGGGCCGGCGGGGTAGTTCACGCCGAGGCGCATCGCGATGTCGACGTCCTCTTCCGACGCGACGCCCCTGGCCACCGCGTCCGCGGCGATGTCCGCCAGCATCGCGACCGTACGAGCGACGATCATGCCCGGCACGTCGCCGACCACGGACACCTGCTTGCCTGCCGCCTGGAACAGGCCGATCGCTTCCCGAAGGCTTTCGGAGGAGACCGCATCCGGGTCGGCCGACAGCGCGATACGGGTCGCCCGCGTGTAGTCGAGCGCCAGATCGAAGTAGACGATCTCGTGCTCGTCGTACTCGACCGAGGTCCTGCCGTCCGCGAGGCAGAGCCGCGCGCCGCCCGGCAGCGCGATGTACCCGGCGCCCGACTCGCGCCGGACGGTGACCCCGGAGTCCTCGAACAGCCCGACGAGCGGCTCCGCGGGCCCGAGGTCACCGAGGACGGTGACCTCCCCGGGCGCTTCGGCGGGAGGCGCCGTGTGCGGCTCGGGCGGGGTGGCGCCCTCCGCGTACGAGAACCAGCCCTGGCCCGTCTTGCGGCCGAGCCTCCGCGACTCGACCAGGCGCCGCTGGGCGAGCGACGGGGTGAACTTCGGGTCCTGGTGGAAGGACTCCCAGACCGAGCGGGTCACGGCCTCGTTCACATCCTGGCCGATCAGATCGGTGAGCTCGAACGGTCCCATCCTGAAGCCGCCCGACTCCCGCAGGACGGCGTCGATCGTCGCCGGGTCCGCGCCGCGCTCCTCGTGGATCCGCAGCGCCTCCGCGTAGAAGGGACGGGCCACCCGGTTGACGATGAAACCGGGGGTGTCGGCGCAGCGGACCGGGGTCTTGCCCCAGGCCTTCGCCGTCTCGTACGCGCGTACGGCCGCCTGCTCATCGGTGGCGAACCCGCTGATGACCTCGACCAGGGGGAGCAGCGGGGCGGGGTTGAAGAAGTGCAGCCCGACGAAGCGGCCGGGCACGCGCAGGGCGCCCGCGATCGCCGTGACGGACAGGGACGACGTGTTGGTGGCGAGAAGGCAGTCGTCGGCGACGGTCTTCTCCAGGGCGGTGAACAGCTCCTGCTTGGCGTCGAGACGTTCCAGCACCGCCTCCACGACGAGCGCGGCGTCAGCGAGCTCGCCGAGGTCGGCGGCGGGGTGCAGCCGCCCGCGCGCCTCGTCCCGCGCCGCGGGATCCATACGGCCCTTGGCGACCAACCGGTCGAGGCGGGCGGCGATGGCGTCCGCAGCCTCCCCCGCGCGTCCGGGCAGTGCGTCGTAGAGGCGGACACGGTGGCCGGCGACCAGCGCGACCTGGGCGATGCCCTGGCCCATGGTCCCGGTGCCGACGACGGCCACGGTGCGGTCGGGCGCGACGGCGGCGGCAGCGCCGGCTGTGATGTGGGTGGACGTGGATTCCGTGAGCGCGGCTTCGCCTGCGGCAGCGGCCTCGATGGCGGTCATGGCTGTGATCCTCCCCTACGAGTTGTCCACAGGTTCTGCGGACCCCCTTGTCCCGACCGATCGTTCGGTTACTCTAGCTCTGTCCGTGTTTCCCTGCCCAGCTCGACGAGGAGTTGGTCTTTCCATGCAGCTCACCGAGACCCACCGGCCGACGCTCGACCAGGCTCTCGAGGCGATCCGCTCCCGGGCGTACTGGTCGCCCCACCCCGAGCACCCCAAGGCATACGGCGAGACCGGTGCGGCCGACGGCCTCGCGGCCTACCAGGCCCTGCTGGGCAAGCGCTTCGAGCTCGACCAGCCCGGCACCGACGGCTGGACGGGCGGCGAGGTCTCGCCCTACGGCCCCGAGCTGGGCATCGAGTATCCGCATGCCGACATCGACGTGCTGCTGCCGGCGATGCGCGCGGGTATGGCCGCCTGGCGTGCCGCCGGGCCCGAGACCCGCGCCGTGGTCTGCCTCGAGATCCTGGCCCGGATCAGCGCCCGCACCCACGAGTTCGCCCACGCGGTGATGCACACCAGCGGCCAGGCGTTCATGATGGCGTTCCAGGCGGGCGGCCCGCACGCCCAGGACCGCGGGCTTGAGGCGGTGGCATACGCCTACGAGGAGCAGACGCGCACGCCCGCGGCGGCGGACTGGTCCAAGCCGCAGGGCAAGCGGGACCCGCTGGAGCTGAGCAAGTCGTTCACGGCCGCCCCGCGCGGTATCTCGCTGCTGATCGGCTGCAACACCTTCCCGACGTGGAACGGCTTCCCGGGCCTGTTCGCCTCGCTGGCCACGGGCAACCCGGTGCTGGTCAAGCCGCACCCCCGTGCCGTGCTCCCGCTGGCTCTCACCGTGCGCATCGCCCGCGAGGTGCTCGGCGAGGCGGGCTTCGACCCGAACCTCATCGCGCTGGCCGCCGAGCGTCCGGGCGAGGGGATCGCGAAGACCCTGGCGGTCCGGCCCGAGATCAGGATCATCGACTACACCGGCTCCACCGAGTTCGGTGACTGGCTGGAGGCCAACGCCCGCCAGGCCCAGGTCTACACCGAGAAGGCCGGTGTCAACACGGTCGTCATCCACTCCACCGACGACTACAAGGGCATGCTCTCCAACCTGGCCTTCTCGCTGTCGCTGTACAGCGGCCAGATGTGCACCACCCCGCAGAATCTGCTGATCCCGCGGGACGGCATCACGACGGACGCGGGCGACAAGACGTACGACGAGGTGGTCGCCGACCTCAGCGCCGCCGTGTCCGGTCTCCTCGGTGACGACGCACGGGCGAACGCGCTGCTGGGCGCCCTGGTCAACCCCGATGTGAAGGCCCGCCTCGAGGCGGCGGCCGGTCTGGGCGAGGTGGCCCTGGCCTCCCGCGCGGTCACCAACCCCGAGTTCCCCGACGCCGTGGTGCGTACCCCGGTGCTCGTGAAGCTGGACGGCGCCAAGCCCGACGACGAGGCCGCCTACATGTCGGAGTGCTTCGGCCCTGTGGCGTTCGCCGTGGCGGTGGACTCGGCCGCGGACGCGGTGGACCTGCTGCGCCGCACGGTCCGCGAGAAGGGTGCGATGACGGTCGGGGCGTACACGACCTCCGCCGAGACCGAGCGTGCTGTCGAGGAGGTCTGCCTGGACGAGTCCGCGCAGCTCTCGCTGAACCTGACCGGCGGCGTCTATGTGAACCAGACCGCGGCGTTCTCCGACTTCCACGGCTCGGGCGGCAACCCCGCGGCGAACGCGGCGCTGTGCGACGGCGCGTTCGTCTCCAACCGCTTCCGGGTGGTGGAGGTGCGCCGCCAGGCCTGACATCTGGCCATCCCGGCCTCGGGGGGCCCCCGGGCCCGGGCCCCGGGCCGCGGGCGGGGGGCGGGGGCGGCGCGACCGAGGACGGGGGGAGCGCGGGTCCGCCGGTGCGTAACAGCCGTCCATCGTTTCCGATCGGTGGCCGTGATCCGATGGCTTGGTCACTGAACCTCTTTCATCCTGAATAGTCGCAGGTCATGAGTGTGTGGATGGCTTGGACGATGG
>NZ_JBHXFA010000065.1:25885-37421 GCF_042724175.1 Streptomyces sp. NPDC127084 | reverse complement strand
GCCGCCCGCCGCGCGCGCGGGCCGCCGGTCGCGGCTCCCCCCCCCCCGGCAGTCCGGGGCGGTCGGCGCTTCCGCCAGGTTCGAAGCAGGTCGCGCCCGGTGAGAGCGTGGAAGGACGGCCTAAGGTAGGACGCATGAACGATCGCATGGTGTGGATCGACTGCGAGATGACCGGGCTCTCGCTGACGGACGACGCACTCATCGAGGTGGCCGCGCTGGTCACCGACTCGGAACTGAACGTGCTCGGCGAGGGCGTGGACATCGTGATCCGCCCACCGGACGCCGCCCTGGCCACGATGCCGGAAGTGGTACGCCAGATGCACACCGCATCGGGCCTCCTGGACGAGCTCGCCACCGGCACCACGCTCGCCGACGCCGAGGAGCAGGTCCTCGCCTACGTCCGCGAGCACGTCAAGGAGCCTGGCAAGGCCCCGCTGTGCGGAAACTCGGTCGGCACGGACCGCGGCTTCCTGCTGCGCGACATGCCGAAGGTGGAGGAGTACCTCCACTACCGGATCGTCGATGTCTCCTCGGTCAAGGAACTGGCCCGCCGCTGGTACCCGAGGGCGTACTTCAGCAGCCCGGAGAAGAACGGCAACCACCGGGCGCTCGCCGACATCCGGGAGTCCATCGCCGAGCTGCGCTACTACCGCGAGGCGATCTTCGTCCCGCAGCCCGGCCCGGACTCGGACACGGCGAAGTCGATCGCGGCCCGCCATGTGCTCCCCGCGTCGCGGTAGCCCGTCGGCATCGCCCCGCTGACCAGCCCGAACGGCCGGTACGCGGCACCTCGCCAGGTGAACGCGAATATGTGCACGAGCACCCTCCAGGACCCTGTACACTTTTTCTCGGCCGGTCAGGAAGACGACCGGACATGGTGGGTGTAGCTCAGCTGGTAGAGCACCTGGTTGTGGTCCAGGATGCCGCGGGTTCGAGTCCCGTCACTCACCCTGATTGATCAGCCGGTGACCTGCGGAAGCAGGTCACCGGCTGATCTTTTTCTCTTTGGCCAAACCGTGGCCAAGCCAGCCTCTCTGAACGCGCGTACAGCCCCCGCCGTGGCGAGCATCAGAAGCACGAGAAGAAGAACGGCTCGGCGACCTCACAAGTCCGTTGGCGCGAAAGTGGACGCGGCGGATCGTGGGAGGACTGCTCTCAGCCTCAACTCCGACAGCCCCACCGCGTCCGTGCAGCGGGTACGGAAGAAGTCGGGGCCATCGGCCGACCCATGGTGCGTTCCCCTCAGGGACTTTTGACGATCCGGTTCGCGGCGCCGGACTCGGCCCAGTCGAAACGATCTCGGGCGCCTTCGCGCGGTTCGCCCGCTGAACGCAGATGCCTCCTGCCTGGCTTTCGGGCCTGGCAGGGGCGAATTTTCGTGCTTCAGACCGAAGGCTGCTCACCCAACGCGGCGCGCAGCCAGTACAACGGCCCCTGGGCGAGCAGTTCATCCGCCAGCCGCCGACCGCGTACCCCCAGGCGGAGTGCCGCGAGAGCAGGCCGGGCCCCGCGTTCAGCGCCCGGGCGGACCACCGCGCCGCCCCCGTCGGCCGGACCTGCTCCCCCGCCGCCCCCGCGAGGCACCGCGCTGACCGCCGTCCAGGGCGAGCCAGATGCGGACCTCCGTGCCGCCGAGTACCGAATGGCCGATCCGTACATCGCCACCGGTCGACTCCGCGACCCGGCGGACGATGTCCAGGCCCAGTCCCGTCGAGCCGTCCCGGCCACTGCTGTTGCCGCGGGTCAGGGCGGCCTCCGGGTCGGTGATGCCGGGGCCGGCGTCGGATACGAGGACGATCACGGCATCATCGCCGTTGTGCACGTCGACCGAGAAGGCGGTGCCCTCGGGGGTGTGGCGGAAGACGTTGCCGAGCAGGGCATCGAGGGCGGCGGCGAGTTCGGGACGGGCCACCGGGATACGGACGGGGCGGTCCACCCCCGCGAGGCGGACCTTGCGGGACTCGTCCTCGGCGAGGGCGGACCAGAACTCCATGCGTTCGCGAACCACTTCGGAGACATCGCAACCCGCTCCCGGGCCGGTGACGGCCTGAGTCTGCGGTTTGGCCTCGCGGGCGGTGCGGATGATCGTGTCGACTTCGCGTTCCAGTTGGGCGACCGCCGCCCGGGTCTGCTCGGCCGCGGCCCCGTCGCCGAGTGAGGCGGCGTTGAGCCGGAGCACGGTGAGCGGGGTACGCAGCCGGTGGGACAGGTCAGCGGCCAGCTCCCGTTCGTTGGCGAGCAGCTGGACCACCTGGTCGGCCATGGCGTTGAAGGCCACGGCGGCGGAGCGCAGCTCGGTGGGCCCCTTTTCCGGGACCCGGGCGCCGAGCCGGCCCTCGCCCAGCTCGTGGGCGGCGCCCGCGAGGCGGCGGGCGGGCTGGACCATCCGTACGCCCAGCCGGTCCGCGACCGCGACCGATCCGACGATCAGCGCCGCGCCGACCGCGGCGAGGACCAGCCAGGCGGTGGCCACGCCCCTGCCGACCTCGTCCTGCGGTACGAACACCTCGACCACCGCGATCTGACCGGAACCCAACGCGGTGGGCTGGAGCAGCGCCGAGCCACCGCGTACCTCGGCGGTGGAGGCGCGGCCCAGTCGCTGGGTGGCGGTCAGGTCCCGTACAGCGACCCGCCGGACGCCGACCGTCAGCGCCTGGCCGCCGGTGTCGGCGGATGCCGGGATGTGCAGGGCCATCCGGCCCGCCGCTCCGGCCTGGGTGGAGGCGACCGCGCGTTCGAGCTGGGCGCGGTCAGTGGTGATGGAGAGGGTGGGCCCGATGGCGGCGGCCTGCCGTTCGGCGTTGGAGAAGGCCCGGTCCCTGGCCATCTCCTGGACGACGAGTCCGAGCGGGACGGCGAAGGCGATCACGACCATCGCCGTGACCGCCAGGGACACCTTCACCAGTGCCCATCTCATCGCGGGGGCTCCAGCTTCACTCCCACACCCCGGAGGGTGTGCAGATAGCGGGGGCGGGCCGCGGTCTCCCCCAGCTTCCGCCTCAGCCAGGACAGATGGACGTCGATGGTCTGGTCGTCACCGTAGGCCTGCTGCCAGACCTCCGCGAGCAGCTCCCGGCGCGGTACGACGACGCCCGGCCGACCCGCCAGGAACGCAAGCAGGTCGAACTCACGGCGGGTCAGATCGAGTCCCACCCCGTCGAGTTCGGCCTGCCTGCGCAGCGGGTCGATGGACAGGCCGCCGACCTGGATCACCCTGCCGGGCGGAGTCTCGTCCGCGGCGGCCCTGGAGCGCCGCAGCACGGCCGACATCCGCGCCGAGAGATGTTCCACCGAGAAGGGCTTGGTGAGGTAGTCGTCGGCGCCGTCGTTGAGCAGCCGCACGATCTCCGTCTCATCGTCCCGCGCGGTCGCGATGATGACGGGGACATCGGTGATGCCGCGCATCATCTTCAACGCCTCCGCCCCGTCCAGATCGGGCAGCCCGAGGTCGAGGATGACCACATCGAAGCGGAAATGAGCGACTTCGCGCAGTGCCTCCAGGGCCGTCCCGACGCTCCGTACCGTGTGGGCGGCCTCGGTCAAGTGCCTGATGAGAGCGGAGCGTACGAACTGGTCGTCCTCGACCACGAGCACACTTGCCATGGGCGGCACCGTACGCCATCCGGAGGAACTCGGTCCCCCTTGGGACAGGGGTGACGGGTGTGGTGCAGTATGGGCCCGATGCGGAGAGGACTCATACACGCCCTGGCGTGGTCGCTCGCTACGGGCGCGGCGGTCACGCTCTCGTGGTGGGGTGTCCATACCGTGATGGCGGACACTGCCTACGACCGGCCCCGCGCCCTTCCGGTCACGGCATACGGCGGCGGTGCGAGACCGTCCGCGCCGGAGTCCGCATCGCCGTCGGCCTCCGCACCGTCGCAGCCGGCCTCGGGGACCGGGGCTTCTCCCGGTCCCGCCGCGCCATCGAATCCCTCGACGCCTTCGAGTCCCCCGCCCTCCGCGGCTGCTCCCGCTTCTCCCCGATCCCCCGCCGCCCCCGCACCGGCCGATCCGCCCGGCAACGTGAAGAGCTACACCGTCGAGGGCGGCCGGGTCGCCTATGACATCGGGCCCGAGTCCGCCGAGTTGGTCTCGGCGACCCCGTCCGGTGGCTGGACCATGCAGGTCTGGAAGCAGGCCACCTATATCCGTGTCACGTTCTCCCGGAACGGCCACGAGATCGATGTCTTCTGCACCTGGCATGACACCGCGCCCCGGGTGACGATCGAGGAACGCTGACCCCGGGCGCCCGGTGGCGGGCCGTTCAACGGAACACCGAAGGCGGCGGTACAGGCGACGGCCTCGCGTTCGCGTCGGTCACCGCGGCGGCGCCTCCGGTGAAGTCGGCAAGGGTCCTGCCGTGTTCCACCCGGCCGGGGTGCGGATCGCCCGCGACCCTGCGGGTCAGCTCGGCGACCGGCAGCGGCAGATCGGAGGCCAGCAGCACCGCGTTGCCGAAACGGCGGCCGCGCAGCACGGTCGGGTCGGCGGCGACGGCGAGTTCGGGGAAGACGGTCGCGGCGGTGGCGATCTGGCCGCGCAGATGGGCGAGCGGCGGGCCGTCGGCGAGGTTGGCCGCGTAGTGACCGCCCGGCCTGAGCACCCGGCGTACCTCGGCGAGGAATTCCGTGGTGGTGAGATGGGCGGGGGTGCGGGCTCCGCTGAAGACATCCGCTATCACGAGGTCAGCCCAGTCGTCGGGCACCTTGCCGAGCCCGTCGCGGGCGTCGGCCGACCTCACCCGTATCCGGGCGTTCGGGTCCAGCGGCAGCCGGTCGCGGACGAGTCGGACGAGCGGCACGTCCACCTCGACCACCTGCTGGGTGGAACGCGGACGGGTGGTGGCGATGTACCGCGCGAGGGTGAAGGCACCACCGCCGAGGTGGAGGGCGCGCACCGGCCGCCCGGCCGGTGCCACGAGGTCGATCATATGACCGAGGCGGCGCTGGTACTCGAAGGTGAGCAGCGCGGGATCGTCCAGATCCACATGGGACTGAGGCGCGCCGTCGATCACCAGCGTCCAGGCTCGGGGGCGCTCGCGGTCGGGTATCAGCTCGGCGAGTCCACCGGCCACGGCCTCGACCACGATCTCCGCCGACGCCTCACGCCCACGCTGCTTCTTCCTCGCCACCTGGCCATTATCGACGGGTGGGCCTGCCCGCCTCCAGCGGGCCGCGAAGGGCTCGCCCCCAGCCCGCCCGGAGCTCCTCAGCTTCAAAGCTCAGGAGCTCGAAGTTCCCGAAGCACTCAAATCTCGAAGTTCCCGAAGCACTCAAATACTGTCCGCGGCTTCGATCATGCGCGCGGCCTCGCCGAGTGCCTCGCGGAGCATCTCGGGATCCGTGACCGGGACGACGTCCGTGGACCCGGGGGGCAGTAGCCAGCCACTGCCGGGGACGGCTTGGTCACCGGCGGGTTCGACCGGAATGCGCAGGCCACGGCCCGAGGTCTCCGTACAGGCGCTGCCCGGCATGTCCCAGCCTGCCGCGGTACCGGGTGGCACCAGAAAGCCCAGGGTGTCGCAGCTGCCGTCATGCAGGACCGGGCCGACCGCCGGCGCGCCACCGCGACGAAGGATGTCGACCGCTTCGAGGCCCTGGCGGGCGGGGACGGTCACCAGGTCGCACGGCACGGAGTGGTCCGCCGCCGTGCCGAGCTCACCGCGATCCCCACGGCCGCCGCCGTACTCCCGGTACTCCCGGTACTCCAGGCGGTCCCGGTACTCCAGGCGGTCCAAATGGTCAGCGTGGTCCGTGTATCGGCTGTGCTCATCCTGTCCGGGCGCCGGCCCCTGAGCCAGGCTGCGCTCCTCGCTGGGCAGGTGCCGGGCACTCGTCGCGCTCGTGGCGCTCGTCACGCTCGTCTGTGAGTCACCGCTGGTATCCACGCCGACCTCCAACAAGGGAACCCCTCCTCGCCGAGCGAGGGAGGACACGCACCGCGTCCCCTCATGGTTCAACGCCCTCGCGCGTCAACGGCTACGGCGGCACGCCGCTACAAAGGATGGCAGTTCATGGCGGATCGCGGGTGAGATATCCCGTTTGTAGCTAAACAGGGCGTAGCGGGGCGGTCACAGCCGGTACCTTCTTGGCGCGCCGGAGCGTGGAACGCCGGCAGTACAGGAGAGGGCTCCGCCATGGCGTCGTCACGGGCAGTTCCCAACCTCGTCTTCCGGCGGCTGCGCGGACAGCGCTCGCCGGGGGAGTTCGCCGCGCTCGTCCGCAGGGCGGCCCGGGAAATCGGCGAGCAGGTCGCCTGCGACGCCCGGTACATCGGGCGGGTCGAGGCCGGCGAGATCCGCTGTCCGAACTACGCGTACGAGCGGGTCTTCCTGCATATGTTCCCCGGTTCGACGCTGGCGGACCTGGGGTTCGCGGCCCGCGAGACAGTACGCGGACGGCGGGCACGGCAGGCGGACGGCGGCGGCAACACCCACAGCACCACCTACAGCAACGAGGAGAGCGACGTGCTGCGTCGCGCATTCATGACCGGCGGCACCGCCGCCGTGGCGACCGCATCCCTGGGCCTCGGCTCCCTGCCGGTCCCCGAAGAGCTCCGGACCGTCATGCCGCGCCAGCGGATCGGCGAGTCCGAGGTGGGCGCCGTCGAGGAGGCCGTGCGCCGGATCCGGCAGCTCGACGACCGGCATGGCGCCGACCGGCTCTACAAGTGGGCCGCCCATCCGCTGCGCAGCGCGTACGCGCTGCTCGACTCGGGTACGGCCGCCCGTGGCTCGACCCTGGGGCGGCTCGCCGCTGGTGCGGGCGAGCTGGCCATCTCGGTGGGCTGGCTGGCCCATGACTCGGGCCGGCTGGAGGACGCCCGCTCGCACTACGCGGAAGCGCTGGCCACCGCGCGGGTGGCCAACGACCCGGCGCTTGAGGCACACGCGTTCTGCAACACGTCGTTCCTGGCGCGGGACGGCGGCCGGTACCGGGAAGCGGTACGCGCCGCCCAGGCCGGCCAGCAGGCGGCGAGCAAACTGGGTTCCGCCCTGCTGCTGGCGCTGCTGAGCCTGCGCGAGGCGGGCGGCTGGGCCGGGCTCGGCGACCGCGCTTGCTGCGAGCAGGCGCTGTCCAGGGCCCATGCGCTGTTCGGCCGCGGTCCCGCGGACACCGACCCGGAGTGGATGTCCTTCTTCGGCGAGCCGGAGCTCCAGGCCCTGGAGGCCCAGTGCTGGTCGGCGCTCGGCGACTGGCCGCGGGCCGCACGGCACGGGCACCGGGCGACGGTGCTGCAGAAGCCCTACTTCGCCCGCAACCTGGCGCTCTACCGAGCGCAGCTCGCGCTGGACCTGGCCCGCGCGAAGGACACCCCGGTGGAGGCCGCGGCAGCGGCCGGGCAGGTGCTGGACGTGCTGGACGAGGTCCAGTCGTCCCGTATCCGCGCGACGCTCGCCGACACCGCGCGGATGCTGCTGCCACGGCGGCGTTCCCCGGGGGTGGCCGATTTCCTGGACCGCCATACGCACACGTCGCGGGCGGCGGGCAGCAGGTCCTGAACGGCGCCGCGGCCTGACGCGGTGCCGAGGTGGTGGGTGTCCGCCCTGATCAGGTGCCCAGGTGACCGGTGTCGTTCCAGCGGTCGATCGCCGGTGCGCCGTAGGCCCAGCCCAGGGCGGACAGGCTGGTCGGGTCCAGCTTGATCCGGGCGGCGAAGGAGACGTCCTCGCCGATCCAGCGGGCGCCCAGCACCCGCAGGATGTGGCCGTGCGCGAAGACGAGCACATCGCGGTCAGCCGACCGCACGTACTCGATGATCCCGTCGGCGCGGTCGGAGAGCTGGCCCATCGTCTCCCCGTCGGGGACCCCGTCGCGCCAGATGAACCAGTCGGGGTCGATGGCGCGGATCTCGGCTTGTGTCATGCCCTCGTACGCGCCGTAGTCCCACTCCATGAGCGCGTCCCAGGGCTGGGCCCGGTCCGCGAATCCGGCGAGTTCGCAGGTCTCGTAGGCGCGGGAGAGCGGGCTGGTGCGGATCTCCGCGTCCGGGAGTCCGTTCCATGGCTCCTTGTGCAGGCGCTCTCCCAGAAGCTTCGCGCCACGGCGTCCTTCTTCCAGGAGCGGGATGTCCGTCCGTCCTGTGTGCTTGCCCAGCGAGGACCACTCGGTCTGTCCGTGCCGGGCGAGGAATATGCGGGGTGCCATGGCCTCATCATCGCCCAGCCGGACGATCAACGCCCATCGAATGCGCCCCCGCTGCGGTAGGCGGCGGTTCGCCGGCACAGCCCGGTGGCGCGGTCCGGCGCGGTCCGGAAGCGTCCGGTCGCGCGGACCGGCGGCACGGAGCGTCGGCGTGATTCGGCGGCGTCGCGAAGGTCGTCGCATCGTTCGTTGCTCCAGGCAACCCCCACCGCTTCACCCGCGTCCTCCAGCTCGTGGCGTGTGCACGCCGGTTCACCGCCGTCACACCAGTGCCGCCACACCCACGCCGTCGCACTGATCACGAGAACACAAGGGGGAGAGCGCCCGGATGGCGAGACAGCTGCCCGCTCGGCCCGACCGTCGCAGTCCGCTCCATCGCCGTCCGCGCTGGTGGAGCGAGCTGCCCCTGCTGATCGTGGTCTACGCGGCGTACTCGGCGGGACGGCTGCTGGCCCGTGGCGACAAGGGTGACGCCGTTGCCCAGGGGCTGGCCCTGCTGGACTGGGAGAAACGTTTCGGCGTCAACTTCGAGCATCCGCTCAACCGGCTCTTCACCAGCACACCTGCCCTCGGCATACCCGCCGACTTCATCTACGCCTCCCTGCACTACCTGGTGACTCCCGCGATCCTGGTGTGGCTGTTCCGCCGACGGCCCCGGAGCTACCGGGCCGCACGCACCTGGCTGCTGCTCTCCACCCTGCTCGGGCTGATCGGGTTCACTCTGATGCCGACCTGCCCGCCACGGCTGCTCGACGCGGGGCACGGATTCACCGACACGATGGCGCAGTTCAGCTCGTACGGATGGTGGGGCGCGGAGGCGAGCGCGCCGCGCGGGCTCGGCGGTATGACCAACCAGTTCGCCGCGATGCCGAGTCTGCACGTCGGCTGGGCGCTGTGGTGCGGGGTGATGCTCTGGCTGCACGGCCGCGGGGTGGTGGCGCGGACGTTCGCGGTCGTCTATCCGCTGATCACCACGCTGGTGGTCATGGGAACGGCGAACCACTACTTCCTCGACGCGGTCGCGGGCGCCCTGACGATGGCGGCCGGACTGCTGCTCACCCGGCCCGCGCTGCGACTGGCGGACCGGGTACGGAGCCGCCTCGCGGCCACCGCCGGAGCTGCCGGATCGGACGGATCCGACCGGAAGTCCACGATTGTCAGTGGCGGATGCCAGACTTCCGCGGGTGAGCACATCCCTGGACAGCGGACCACCTCCGCAAGTGCCACTGACGGCACTCCGGCAGCGACTCGCTGAGCTGCGCGGCCCGTCCGCCGCGCCGCACCCGCTCGACGCCCGCGCATTGGCGGCCCTCGCCGCCAACCCCGGGTGCAAGCGGCGCGCGCTGCTGGACGGCGCCGGGGTGGACAAGGCCGCGCTGGCCCAGGCACTGGGGTCACCGGCGGCCTTCGGCCAGTCGCAGTTCGCGTTCATGCGGGGCCATGCTTTCGAGGCCCGGGTCAAGGCGGACGGCGGTGCGGAGCTGCTGAAGCTGCTCGGTGTGGCGGACGCGCGGCAGGCCCGGGTCCCCGATCTCTCGGCGGCCGGTCCCGAAGGACGTACGGCGCGCACGGCGCTGGCGCTGCGCGAGGCCACCCAGGCCGGGGAGCGGGCCGGTGAGTGGACGCTGCTCGACCATCCCCTGCTGGCCCTTGAGGTGGCCGGGTCACCCGCTTATCTGGAGCCGGACGCGGTCGTGGTGCATCCCGACGGCCGCTGGACGGTCGTGGAGATCAAGTCCTTCCCGGTGATCGACGGCTCGGCGGACGCGGCGAAGGTCGGCTCCGCGGCGCGCCAGGCGGCCGTCTACGTGCTGGCGCTGGAGCGGGTCGCGGAGCTGACCGCGGGGGCGCGGGTGGCGCACTCGGTGCTGCTGGTCTGCCCGAAGGACTTCGCCAACCTGCCCGTCGCCTCCGTGGTCGATGTGCGCAAACAGCTCTCGGTGACGAGGCGGCAGCTGGCCAGGCTGACCCGGATCGACACCATCGCAGCCGCCCTGCCTGACGGGGTCAGCTTCGACACGGAGGGCTGCACGGCCGGTGAGCTGACGGCCTCGGTCGAAGCGGTCCCCGCCGCTTACGCGCCCGACTGCCTGACTGCCTGCGAGCTGGCCTTCCACTGCCGTGAACGGGCCCGCGCGGCGGGGTCGGTGGCGTCGCTGGGGCGGTCCGCGCGCGGCGAGCTGGGCGGGCTCACATCCGTCGGGGACGTGCTGGCCGCGGCCCGCGGAGAGTCCGGCGACCCTGCTGACCCGGCGGTCGCCGCCCTGCGCCGGGCGGCTTCGCTGCGGGCCGAGGCCCTGGAGGTCGCGGGATGTCGCTGATCGGTACGCTCGCCCGGCTGGAGGCGGTCGAGAGCGGCCGCGCCCAGCGGCTGGCCACGGTGCGCCACCGGCACCTGTCGGCGCACCCGCTGGTGTTCGTACCTCTGACGACCGCCGGTGAGGCGGGGGCGCCGCTCGGGGCGATGGTGGGCACGGACCGGGAAGCGCCGCGGCTGCTGAGCGTGGCGCAGCCGCGCGACCGCGATCTGCGATCCGCGTTCCTCGCCGAACTGGCCGAGTGCGTGCTGCCGCATCTGGAGGAGTACGAGTCCGGCGTCGAAGCCGCCGAGCGCGCCGAGACCGACCCGGAGACCGGCAAGCGGGTCAAGGTCTCCGTCGAGTTGTGCGCGGACGCGCCGCAGTTGATCGTGCCCAGCCGTCCCGGTATCGACTTCGTCCGGCTGCTGGGCCGGTCGATGCGGTTCCGGCGGACGGCGGAGCAGGACCCGGACACCCCGTTTCCCGCGCCGCCGCGGGTGCCGCTGCTCGGGCGCTGGCTGACGCACTACGGCGAGCGGGCTCGGGTGCCCGGGTCATCGCTGCTGCTCGCGATGACGGATCTGCTGGGGCGGCACTGGGCGACCGGGCAGTCCGCGCTGGAAGACCAGCACCTCGGCGCGCTCCTCGCCTGGATAGCGCCACCCGACGGCGAGACCGGTGCCGAGGCGGCGTCGCGGGCCGAGACGGCCCGGGACGGAGCGGGGCAGCTCGAGTGCCCGCCGGCCGGTCCCGCCACGGACCCCGCGTTCGACAACCGGCTGCTGGCGCCCGCGATGGAGCGCTACGACCGGGCCCGTCAGGCTCTGTCCGCGGCGGAGGACGGGGCCGTCGCGGACGAGTGGCTGGGGCGGCTGACAGCGACCGAGGGGGAGATCCGGGGTCTCGTCGAGCAGGTGCTGCGACCCACCTGGGACGCCGTATGGCAAGGCGTCGACCTGCTGCGGGAGCTGCCGGAAGGGTCCAGGGTGGCGGGGCGCGGGGGGCCCGCTCGGCGGTGGGTTTGGGGGCCGCCCCCCCCCCGGGGGTGAGCGGGTGACACCCCGCCCCCCGCCCCGGCGCGCAGGGGAGGCC
>NZ_JBHXFA010000065.1:23001-25875 GCF_042724175.1 Streptomyces sp. NPDC127084 | reverse complement strand
GCGGGGCCGCGCCCCCCCCCCCGCTCCCCTCGGCCCCACCGCGCCCCACCGCCCCGTGTCCCGCGCGGGCGCCCCGCCCCACCCGCGCCGCGACGACGCGGTGACCGCGGCGCGGAAGCTCGCGACCCGCGAGGCGGCGCAGGCCCGGCTGGAGGCTCAGGAGGCGCTGGACGATCCGCTGGTGCTGGCGGGTCGGCGGCTCTCGGGCGAGGCATTCGTCAGTGAGGTCACCGAAGTGGTGATGGCCTGGTCGGAGTCCAAGCGGCCGTCGCCGCGTCCGCTGCTCACCGTGCGCACCGACGACACCCCGCAACTCGGCGCGGGCGTGAAGGTGTACCGCTCGCTGGAGAGCGGGCCGCAGAGCGCGGAGTTCGTGGGATGGTGCGAGGAGGACGGCTCGCTGGTCCTGCGGCTGCTGGACCGGATGGGGCGGTCACGGGACCCCGTCGAGGGGTCCGTACCGGAGAAGGGCGACCGGATCGCCTGGACGCTGTTCGAGCATGAGCAGCGGGGCGGTCCCAAACTGCCCGACCCGGAGGAGACCCCCTGGACGCATGGCGGGCCGCCGCGCGGCGACGCACCGGAGAGCGCGGACGGTCCGGACCCGGTGACCGCGGAGGACCTGCTGTGACGGGAACTGCTGTGAGGGGGGCTGCTGTGACCGGTACCGTCGTCCCGCCGCTCGACCCGGGTGCCGCGGCGGCCCGGGCCACCGAGGCGATCCTGGCGGACACCCTGGACGGCGACGCGCGGGGTGTCGTCGTGGACTCCCCGCCCGGCGCGGGCAAGTCGACACTCGTCGTACGCGCGGCGTTGGAGCTGGCTTCGGCGGGCAGACCGCTGATGGTCGTCGCACAGACGAACGCCCAGGTGGACGACCTGGTGCTGCGGCTCGCCGAGAAGGAACCCGGGCTGCCGGTGGGCCGGCTGCACAGCAACGACCCCGACCCTTACGACAAGGCGCTCGACGGCCTGGACAACGTCCGGAAGTCGGCGAAGGCGGGTGATCTCACGGGCCTGGACGTGGTGATCTCGACCGCCGCGAAATGGGCACACGTCAAGGGCGTCGAGCCCTGGGGCCACGCGATCGTGGACGAGGCGTACCAGATGCGCTCGGATGCCCTGCTCGCCGTGGCGGGACTCTTCGAGCGCGCCCTGTTCGTGGGCGACCCGGGGCAGCTCGACCCCTTCTCGGTGGTCGGCGCCGAGCAGTGGGCGGGGCTGTCGTACGACCCTTCGGCCAGCGCGGTCTCCACCCTGCTGGCGCACAACCCGGAGCTGCCGCAGCACCGGCTGCCGGTGTCCTGGCGGCTGCCCGCGTCAGCCGCTCCGCTGGTGTCCGGCGCGTTCTACCCGTACACACCGTTCCGCAGCGGTACGGGTCACGGCGACCGGCGGCTGTCCTTCGGTGTCGCTTCGGACGGCTCGGGGACGGACCGGGTCCTGGACGAGGCCGCCGAGTCCGGCTGGGGGCTGCTGGAGCTGCCCGCCCGGCACACCCCGCGCACCGACCCGGAGGCGGTGCGGGTGGTGGCGCTGGTGGCGCGGCGGCTGCTCGACCGGGGCGGGGTCTCGGTGTCCGAGCGGTCCGAGGAGCCGGTGCCGCTCACCCCGGACCGGATCGCGGTCGGCACCGCCCACCGCGACCAGGCCGCGGCGGTACGGGCGGCGCTGACCGAGCTGGGGGTGAGCGGGGTGACCGTGGACACGGCCAACCGGCTCCAGGGTCGCGAATTCGATGTCACCGTCGTGCTCCACCCCCTGTCGGGCCGCCCCGACGCGACGACGTTCCACCTGGAGACCGGCCGCCTGTGCGTGCTGGCGTCCCGGCACCGGCACGCCTGCGTCGTGGTGTGCCGCGCGGGTGTGGCGGAACTGCTGGACGAGCATCCGTCGACGGAGCCGGTGCTCCTGGGGGTGAGCATGAAGTTCCCGGACGGGTGGGAAGCGAACCACGCGGTGCTGTCGCATCTGGCGGAGCACCGGGTGGTCGCGTCCGCCGGGTGAGCGGCGGCCGGGGGTCCGTTCACCGGCGTGCGCGGGGGCCCTCTTGCGTCGCGCGGGACAATGGTGGGTGGCCGGTGGCCGGAATGCGTGGGTGAGGAGACGGGCATGGCGGAATCGTCGGAGCGCGGCGAGCGGCGGATGCGGCCTGCGCCGCTGATCTTCGAGCCTTCGGAGGCCGCGTCCGACCCGGAGCACTTCTTCGATCTGGAGTCGATCGAGGACCCCCGGGAGCTGCTGGTCCGTGCGACCGAGCTGACCCTCGCCTTCCAGTCCGCGGCCGACCGGGCCCTGGAGTACCAGGCGCTCGCGGCTGCCCAGCTCGCCGATCCTCGGCGGTTCGACCGGCTGAGCACGGCGGAGATCGCCGCGCGGGCGGAGTGGAGCGAGGACTACGCGCGGAAGATGGTGGAGTTCGGGCGGGATCTCCTCCGCGCCTCGGAACCCGGAGCGCAGTAGCTCCGCCCGGGGAGGCGCGGGATTCGTGTGGCGCTGCCCACACCGGCCCATGCCGGTGCCCGGTGGCCGCGACACATCCCACGGTCCCGGACACGAGCCCGGAGCTGCCGCGATGCCCAGCTCACGGCGATGGGTGACCCGGCAACCTCGCGAGCTGCGGTGCACTGCGAGAGTGCGCGCCCGTATGGCAGCGGGACGCCGTGAGGCGGGGCACACCGCGGTGCGTATATCGATTTTTCCTCTCGCGGATCCGGATGCTAATGTCTACGACGTCAGCAAGCGCCGCTAGCTCAGTTGGTTAGAGCAGCTGACTCTTAATCAGCGGGTCCGGGGTTCGAGTCCCTGGCGGCGCACAGACAGGAAGAGCCCCTCGCAGCAGCGAGGGGCTCTTTGGCATATAAGGACACGACC
>NZ_JBHXFA010000065.1:0-22991 GCF_042724175.1 Streptomyces sp. NPDC127084 | reverse complement strand
TTTGTGTCTTCCAGCTTATTTTAAATCCGGGGGGCGGGGTTTCTCGCCCGGGGGGGCCCACCGCATGTACGCGCCCCCCGCACCCGCGTGGGGCTCTTTCGCATATCAGGACACGACCGGTGTGATCTTGACCGTCCAGGACCCCCAGGGTGTGCGGTCCAGTACCTGCACGCGCACCCGGTCCTTCGGGTCCGTGAAGGTCTCACCCACGCCCAGGGGGGCGTCCGCGAGGGCGGGATAGACGGACTGGCCCCAGCAGGCCTCGGTGTGGGGATGGGTGTCGATCACCTCGACCGGGCCGGCGCCGGAGGCGGACCCGTTGCGGACCCGGTAGATCAGCACACCCTCGGTGCAGGTGCCGCGGTCGTTGCCGGTGGCGCCGCGTGCCTCGATCGCGAGGGCCGAGTTCTCGCCGGTGCGGACCACCGCGAGCCGGGTGCCCAGGGTTCCGCCCGGGACGGGCGCGGCTCCCATCGACTCCAGGGTGAACATGCGGTCCGTCGCGCGCCGGCCGGCGACACACCGCACCTCGTCGTCGTTCAGCCAGCCCAGCTTCCACTTGTGCCAGCCGAAGAGGTCGGGAGCGAGGCCGAACTGGCTGCCCATCACGTCCCAGTCCCCCACATGGGTGTCCCAGTCGCTCTTGCCGTCCGTGGGCCGGTGGTAGAGGTCCGGGAGATCGAAGACATGGCCGGTCTCATGGGCCAGGACGTTGCGGTCGGGCGGGTGCTTCTCGAAGACGGTCACCACGCGTCTGATGTCCGTACTGTCCGCGGACAGCGGGTAGTCGAAGTTGACGACTTTGGTGGCGTCGGAGTCGACGCCCGGCGCGTCCGGGTCGGCCACCAGGTAGACGATGTCGTAGCGCGAGAAGTCCACCACCGGGTCGGCGACGGCGATCGCGTCCCGCAGATAGGCGGCGCGCCGGCTCGCGTCCCAGTCCCGCTTCATCCGGTACTCCGTCGAGGCCTGCGGCATCCTGATCCACTTCCGCTGCGGATGGGCCCTCAACTGGAAGCGCCCGTACGAGGCGCGCCGGAAGAAGTCGGAGGTCGCCGGGAAGTGGTCGGCGGTCAGCTCTGCGGGACTGGTCTTCGGGGCGGCGTCCGGGAAGGAGAGGAAGACCATGACGGCGTCCAGGTCCCGGTCCGGGCGGGGATAGGCCGGGTTCCAGGTGTCCAGGCCGATGCTGTGGTGGGCCGAAGTACGCGGCAGGGCGCAGCGGTCCGCCGATGTGTCGGCGACGGCGGGTCCGGCGACGAGGGACGTGGCGGCGAGAGCCATGAGGGAGGTGAGGGCAGCGGCTGTGGCACGCGTCCGGGGCCGATCCACTCCCTCGGGTGGTCCCTCGTGCGTCTGCTGACCCTCCACATCGACCTCCGGCTGCGATTTACGGAACGCCTCACCCACCTTGTGATGGTTTTAGGTAATTCGCACCTTTCCGCTGGTCCGGCTGGGTGAGCGAACGGCGACACCCCGAGCTTTCACGGAAAGTCACAACCGATCAGGAGAGCGACGAGCGCGGCCATGGCCGCGCAGAAACGATCGGGCTGGTCCCCGGGGTGCTCGCGGTCACCCCTGACACGCTGGAACGGCCCCCGGCCAGCCTCTATGATCGGCACACTTTCCCGGCTTTCCGGCCTCGACCGGGCCTGAACGACACGACGCACAGCGGGAGCGAGCGGTGAGCGTAAACCCCGAAGGGCCGAGTCCCGCGGCGGTCGCGGCACCCGGGAGCGCCTCGTCGCCGCTCACGGAACGTCATGAGCGGGCGGCGGCGCACGCCGACTACCGTGCCGCCTTCAACGCGGCCCAGACCGCGATGGCGCTGGTCGATCACGAGGGCCGTGTCGTATCCGCGAACGACGCGCTGGGCACACTTCTCGGGACCGAACCCGCCGCGTTGCACGAGCAGTCGGCCGCCGAGCTGGTCGACCTGACGGGTGACCCCCGCACCTGGCATGCCTACCGCGAGGTGCTCCAGGGCCGCAGCGCCCGGTTCCGCTGCACGCGCAGACTCAAGCACCCTGACGGGCGTTCACTGTGGACGGAGGTCACTGTCACCCCCGTGCCCGGCCGTCCGCGTGCCCTGGTCTCGGTGGCCGATGTCAGCGAACGGCGTGAACTCCAGGCGCGACTGCGCCATATCCAGATGCACGATCCGGTGACGCGGCTGCCCAATCGCACCCTGTTCTTCGAGCGGCTCTCCACCGCCCTGGAGGCCTCCTCGTACGAGCCGGGCGGGACGGGCCGGATCGGTTTGTGCTACCTCGACCTCGACGGGTTCAAGGCCGTCAACGACACCCTCGGGCACCGGGTCGGCGACCGGCTGCTGGCGGCGGTCGCCGCACGGCTCACCGAGTGCGCGGACAGCGACGGCTACGCACGCAGCGGCGGCCATCTGGTGGCACGGCTCGGCGGCGATGAGTTCGCCGTCCTGGTGGAGGACTCGATGGGCCGGGAGCAGCTCGCCGAGCTCGCGCGGTCGGTGCTGGTCGCCCTTCAGCAGCCGTTCGACCTGGTGGGGCAGCGGCTCTCGGTTTCGGCGTCCATCGGAGTGGTGGAACGGGCCGCCGACGGGACCACGGCGACCGGTCTGATGCAGGACGCGGACACCACCCTGTACTGGGCGAAGGCGGACGGCAAGGCCCGCTGGACCTTCTTCGACCCCGAGCGCAACGCCTACCGGATGACCCGGCAGGCTCTGTCGTCCACCCTGCGGCCCGCCGTCGAACGCGGGGAGTTCGCGTTGGAGTACCAGCCTCTGGTGGGAATGGTGGACGGGGTGGTCCGGGGCGTCGAGGCGCTTGTCCGATGGAACCACCCTCAGTTCGGCACACTGGCGCCGAATCGGTTCATCGGAATTGCCGAGGAGGACGGGTCCATCGTCCAGCTCGGCCGGTGGATCCTGCGCTCCGCCTGCCGTCAGGCACGGCAGTGGCAGATCGACCACCCTGGCGCCACCCCGCTGTTCGTCAGCGTCAATGTCGCGGTCCGCCAGGTCTGGGACTCCGACCTGGTCGCCGATGTGGCGGGAATCCTGGCGGAGACGGGTCTGGCGCCCCATCTGCTTCAGCTGGAGCTCACCGAGTCCGCGGTGATGGGCTCGGCCGGGCGCCCTCTCCAGGCACTCCAGGCGCTGAGCGACATGGGCGTACGGATCGCTATCGACGACTTCGGCACGGGGTATTCGAACCTCGCCTACCTGAGCCGCCTCCCGGTGTCCGTGCTGAAGCTGGACGGCTCGTTCGTCCGCGGCTTCCGCTACGACGACGGCACCCACCCCAACCCGGCGGACGAGACGATCGTGGAGGCGATGGTGCAACTCGCCCACCGGCTGGGGCTCACGGTCACGGCGGAGTGCGTCGAGACCGCCGGCCAGGCGGAGCGGCTGCGCCGGATCGGCTGCGACACCGGGCAGGGCTGGCTGTACTCGCGGGCGGTGGGCCCGGAGCGTATCGACGGGATGATCGGGGTCAGTCAGCAGGCGGTGTGACGTCCGCTGGGCTAGGCCGGGTCCGGCATTCCGTACGCGTCGGCGATCAGTCCGTACGAGCGCACCCGTGCCTCCGCGCCATGGGCGTTGGATGTGATCATCAGCTCGTCCGCGCCAGTGCGCTTGCGCAGATCGTCCAGGCCGGTACGCACCTCGTCCGGGGTGCCGTGGATGACGTTGGCGAGCCAGCCGTCCGTGAACTCCCGCTCCAGCGCGCTGAACGCGTAGGCCTCCGCCTCCTCCGGCGTCGGGATCAGGCCGGGGCGGCCGGTGCGCAGCCGCAGCATCGAAAGGGCGCCGGTCAGCACCTGGCGGCGGGCTTCCCGGGCGTCGTCGGAGGCGAGCGCGGCAACACCGATCAGAGCGTAGGGCGCGTCCAGTACCTCGGACGGGCGGAAGCTGTCGCGGTAGAGGTCGAGCGCCGGGATGGTGTGGCGTGCCGAGAAGTGGTGGGCGAAGGCGAAGGGCAGGCCGAGTGTGCCCGCCAGCCGGGCGCTGAAGCCGGATGACCCGAGGAGCCAGATCGGAGGCCGGGCGGGGGACTGGACCCCGCCCGGCGAGGTGGCCTGGATGGGGCCGGGAACGGCGTGGATCCGGGCGTAGGGGTGGCCGTCGGGGAAGTCGTCGTCCAGGAACCTGGTGAGCTCGGCCAGTTGCTGCGGGAAGTCGTCGGCGCCCTCGGCCAGCCGTTCGCTGCGGCGCAGCGCGGCGGCCGTGGCCCCGTCGGTGCCGGGTGCGCGCCCGAGCCCGAGGTCGATACGGCCAGGGGCGAGTGCCTCCAGGGTGCCGAACTGCTCGGCGATCACCAGCGGGGCGTGGTTGGGCAGCATCACGCCGCCCGAGCCGAGGCGGAGGCGCTCGGTGTGGGCCGCGAGGTGGGCGAGGATCACCGCGGGGGACGAGGAGGCGACACCGGGCATGGAGTGATGCTCGGCGACCCAGTGGCGGTGGTAGCCGCGGCGCTCCGCGAGCCGGGCGATATCCACGCTGGTCCGCAGCGCCTGGGTGGCGGTACGCCCGCTGCCGACGGTGACCAGGTCCAGGACCGAGAGCGGTACGGGAGCCGCGCCCTGGGCTGTGCCCCGGATCTGATCGTCTGCTGTGTTCACTTCCGCCACGAGTGGGCCCCTCCTGCGTTGTCGCTCTCCAAGCCTCAGCGTCGACGTCAACAGGAGGGTGTCTCCGGTTATTCCGGTGAGCTGTTCAGTCGCCGCTCGGCTGCCACTCGTCCCGTTCCCGGTCCGGCCTGGCGAACAGCGCGCCCAGGTCGTCGGCCCAGGCCCGTCGGTCGGCGAGCCGCAGCCCTTCCCACACCGTCACCTGGTTCGCCGTGAGGACCGGCTTGCCCAGCTCGGTCTCCAGCTCCTTCAGATATGCGACCGTGTGCAGGGCGGTGTCCGGCAACAGCACCGCGTCGGCCGTCGGGTCATCCCCCGCCCGGGCCAGTTCCAGGACCTGCTCGCGCTCCCAGGTGGCCACCTCGGCCGCGGTGACGACGCCGCTCGCCCGGGCCGCCGCCACCTGGACACCGGACTCCTCCAGGAATTCCCCGAACGCGGCGGTGATGTCCTCCGGATAGGTCGCGGCGACCGCCACCCGGGTCAGCCCCAGGGACCGCGCCGCGTGGACGAAGGCGAACGAGGTGCTCGACGCCGGCAGCCCCGCCGTCTGCGCCAGCTCCCTGATCTGCTCCTGCGCGCCCTGCCGGCCCCGGATGAAGCTCCCGCTCGTGCAGGCCCAGATCAGCGACTCGGCCCCGGCGAGACGCAGCTCCTCGACCCCGGCGGCGAGCCGGGCCGCCGAGCCCATCTCCATCAGCGCGTCCGTCCGGTGCGCGTCCTCGCCGATGTCGGTGTGGAAGAGCGGCAGCCGGATGTCGCTGTCGAGCAGCACGGCGATACGCGGGTAGTCGTCCTCAGCGGAGTGCCCCGGATAGAGGAGTCCAACGGTCGTCATGTCCATCCTTCCTGCTGTTCCCCGGGCTGGGCGGACGGGGGTAGGGGCGGCGGCGACAGATGCGCGGCCCCGGGCGGCGGCGACGGCGGCGGCTCCTCACGCGGGCCCGAGGTGGCCATCAGCAGGGCCTGGTACGAGCCGACCGCGTACACCCCGATACGGCGCAGCGCCGCCCACATCGTGACCTGGTTCGCGGAGACCACCGGCATGCGCAGTTCCGCCTCCAACTGGGGTATCGCGTCGTACGTGGGCAGATTGGTGCAGCTGATGAAGAGCGCGTCCGCCGCGCCCACCACCACGGCCTGCCGCGCCATGTCCACCACGGACCGGTACGGAACCTTCCAGATGTGCCGGGTCAGCCCGAGGAAGGCGCGCCCCGTGACCGTTACCCCAGCCTCGCCCAGATACTCCTCCAGCGCTCCGGTCACGGACTCCGTATAGGGCGTGACCAGGGCGACCCGCTGGGCACCCAGCTCCTCCAGCGCCTCCAGCAGCGCTCCCGACGTGGTCAGCGCGGCGACGTCGCCGGCCTGCGCCATGGCCTCGCACATGGCCCGCTCCCCCGCGAGCCCGCCCACGAAACTCCCCGAGGTGCAGGCGTACGCGATGACCTCCGGCTCGGACACGGACAGTGCGCGCACCGCGTTGGCGAGTGTCTCGTGCTCGCTGACCAGCCGGGCCAGGTCGAGCGAGACCTCCACGGGTACGTACGGGGTACGGGTCACGCGCAGCGAGACTTCGTCCGGGACCCAGCGCCACAGCTCGCGGTCGAGCGCGAAGTCGAAGGGCGCCACCACACCGATTCCGCGCTGCGGAGCGGGCCCGCCGAGAAACGAGACTTCAAGGGACACATCCACCGCAGGCCCCCTTCGGACGTCTTGTTGACGACGGTAGGTTGGGGTGCGAGCGTGGGTCAATCCGTACATGTCAGACGTGCAGAAACGGATCCTCCCGCGATGTCCGTACCGGCTGTACCGCCCGTGCCGACCGTTCTCGTACTGGAAGCGGAGCCGCCGCCGCGGCTCGGCCCGCTCATCGGGCAGGCCGACATCCGCTACACCGGCGAACGCTCCCTGGCGGGCGCGCTACCGGGCGCGGACGTGTTGCTGGTGTGGGACTTCGCCTCCGACGCGGTACGCCGAGCCTGGCCGGGCCCCGGGCCGCGCCCGCGCTGGGTGCACACCCCGAGCGCGGGTGTGGACCGGCTGCTGTGCCCCGAGTTCGTGGCGTCGGACACCGTGCTGACCAACGCCCGGGGGATCTTCGAAGAGCCCATCGCCGAATACGTGGCCGGGCTGGTGCTCGCCATGGCCAAGGACCTCCCCCGCACCCTGGAGCTCCAGCGCGGACGCGAATGGCGGCATCGCGAAGGCCTGCGGGTCGCGGGCAGCAGAGCCGTGGTCGTCGGCTCGGGACCCATCGGGCTCGCCATCGCGAAGACCCTGCGGGCGCTCGGGGTGACCGTCGCCGTGACCGGGCGCGCCGCGCGCCCCGGGATCCATGGCGCGGAGGATCTCGACCGGCTGCTCACCCGGGCCGACTGGGTGGTGTGCGCGGCGCCGCTGACGGACCGGACCCGGGGCATGTTCGACGCCCGGCGGTTCGGGCTGATGCAGCCGTCGGCCCGGTTCGTGAACGTGGGCCGGGGTGCGCTGGTGGTTGAGGACGCGCTGGTCGCGGCACTCAGTGAGCGGGGGATCGCCGGGGCGGGCCTCGATGTGTTCGAGAGCGAGCCGCTGGCACCGGACGACCGGCTCTGGGATGTGCCCGGACTGATCATCTCGCCGCATATGAGCGGTGACACGGTCGGCTGGCGGGACCGGCTGGGTGAGCAGTTCACCGAGCTGTTCGCCCTGTGGAGGGCCGGAAAGCCCCTGCCGAACGTGGTCGACAAGGAACGGGGGTACGTCCCCTCTCATGACACCGACACCTGAACCCGGCTCAGCGGCAACGGCACTGGCCGGACTGACCGCTCTTCAGCTGATCGCGGGATACGAACGGGGTGACTTCTCGCCCCTGGACGCCACCCGCGCCGTACTGGAGCGGATCGAGGCGGTCCAGCCGGCGGTGAACGCGTTCGTCCGGGTCGACGCCGAGGGGGCCCTGGCCCAGGCCGGGGACGCCACCGAGCGCCGCCGCAGAGGCGAGCCGCTCGGGCCGCTCGACGGCGTACCGGTGACCGTCAAGGATCTGCTGCTCCAGGCCGGGGTGCCGACCCTGCGTGGATCGCGGACCGTACGGGCCGATGCGGCGGCCTGGGACGAGGACGCCCCCGCCGTCGCCAGGCTCCGGGAGAGCGGCGCGGTGCTGGTCGCACGGACCACGACACCCGAGTTCGGCTGGAAGGGCGTCACGGACTCGCCGCTGACCGGGGTCACCCGCAATCCGTACGACGTGTCGCGAACCCCGGGCGGATCCAGCGGAGGCAGCGCCGTCGCCGTGGCGCTGGGGGCCGCGCCGCTGTCCGTCGGCACGGACGGCGGCGGCTCGGTGCGGATTCCTGCGTCGTTCTGCGGCGTCTTCGGGCTGAAACCCACCTACGGGCGGATTCCGCTGTATCCGGCCAGCCCGTTCGGCACGCTCGCCCACGCCGGACCGATCACCCGCGACGCCGCCGACGCGGCCCTGCTGCTGGATGTGCTCAGCGGCCCGGACTGGCGCGACTGGTCCCAGCTGCCCCCAGGCCCCGCCATCGCGGACACTCTCGGCGCGGGAGCGTCCGGGGCGGAGGGGGTGAAGGGGGTACGGATCGCCTATTCGCCATCCCTCGGCGGCCAGGTCGCCGTCGCACCCGAGGTCGCGGCGGCCGTCCGCACCGCTGTGGGGCACTTGGCGGAGCTCGGCGCGTATGTGGAGGAGACCGACCCTGACCTCGCGGAACCGGTGGAGGCCTTCCACACCCTGTGGTTCACGGGAGCGGCCCGGCTGACCCGGCATCTCGACTCGGAGCAGCGGAAGCTGCTCGACCCCGGGCTGCGGGAGATCTGCGCCGAGGGTGAACGGCGGTCCGCGCTGGACTACCTCGCCGCGATGGACGTGCGGATGGACCTGGGCCGGCGGATGGGCCGCTTCCACAGTTCGTACGACCTGCTGGTCACGCCCACGCTGCCGATCACGGCCTTCGAGGCCGGCGTGGAGGTTCCGGCCGGCTCGGGTCTGCGGCGCTGGACGGGGTGGACCCCGTTCACCTACCCGTTCAACCTCACACAGCAGCCCGCCGCTTCCGTGCCGTGCGGGGTGGACGGGAACGGTTTGCCGATCGGGGTCCAGCTCGTGGGGGCCCGGCACCAGGACGCGCTGGTGCTGCGGGCCGCGCACGCGATGTACGTGTCGGGCGCCGCGGCGATCCCGGCGCCATCCCCCGCGCCGCCCCCGGCGGCCTGACGGCCACGGCGGACGGTGCGGCCGGGTGCCGCGCGGTGGGTGGGGCGGCTCGGAACAGCCGGTCGTCAGCGGCCCGGACCCTGAGTCGCCCGAGGCTCACAGCCGCCGGAAGTCCAGCGTCTCGCCCAGCGCCCCGGCCCGCCACAGGTCCTGGCAGGCCGCGGCCATCCGGTCGAGCCCGTCGACCACCGTGCCCCACACGATCCCCGGCACCCAGCCCGTGTCCCCGTTCAGCAGCAGGTTGTTGCGCTCGTAGAAGAGGGCGAGGTCCACGGTCACCGGCCGAGTCAGGTCCTGGTCGTAGCCATAGGCCGTCGTGCCCAGCTCCGTACCGGTGAAGGTGAAATAGCAGAGGTCGCCGGGAATGGGCGTCACCGTCGGGTTCTCCAGTGGCGGCTCATGCTCGGCGAATGCGGGGAAGAGCGCGTAGATCTCGTTGCGCGCGTACTTCGCGTGGTACACGTCGCTGCCCAGCGGCAAGGCGTCCCATACGGCCTGGCAGGTGAGCGGCGCCCGGTCGTCGAGTAGGCGCGCGGTGCAATGCACATCGCGCTGGGCGAGGGAAACGTCAATGAAGCGGTCGGCCATTCGTTACGCATACCCCGACTCCGGCCGGGTAGCCGCGCGCCCATGGCTCCTCACACGGCTGAACACACCAGACGAGCGATACCGGCGATACCGAGGCGCACCCTGCTGCTGGGAACCGCGGGCGCCCTGGGCGCCGCCGGGGCGGCGGGCGGCTGCGCCCGGGTCCCCAGCGGTGACGGGCTGGCCCGGCTGAGATCCCAGGGCACGGTGCGCCTCGGTATCGCGGGCGAGGTGCCGTACGGCTATATCGACGAACAGGGCGAGTTCACCGGAGAGGCACCCGAGCTCGCCAAAGCGGTCTTCCAGCGGCTCGGTGTGCCCCGCATCCAGCCGGTCGCCACCGACTTCGCCTCCCTGATACCCGGCCTCAATTCGCAGCAGTTCGACGTCGTTTCGGCCGGGATGTACATCAACAAAGAGCGCTGCGCACAGGTCGTATTCTCCGACCCGGAATACCAGATGCTGGATTCCTTCATCGTACGCAAGGGCAATCCGCTGAATCTGCGCAGTTACGACGATGTCGTGCGGTCCAAGGCGAAGTTCGCGACCGGCACCGGTTACGCGGAAATCGACTACGCGGTCGCCGCCGGATATCCCGAGAAGGACATCGTCATCCTCCAGGACCAGGTGGCCGGACTGAACGCCGTCGAGTCCGGCCGTGTCGACGTGTTCGCGGGCACCGCGCTCACCGCCCGCGAGGTGGTCAAGGGCAGCGCCAAGGCGGAGTCGACCGAGCCGTTCGCCGCGATCGTGGACGGCAAGAAGAAGATCGACGGCGGGGGCTTCGCGTTCCGCCCGACGGACACCGTGCTGCGGGACGCATTCAACACCGAGATCCACAAGATGAAGAAGAGCGGTGAACTCTTCCGCATCCTGCGCCGGTTCGGCTTCACCGAGAGCGAGATGACCGAGCTCACGGCGAAGGAGCTGTGCCGATGACCGCCGGACTGTGGCAGAACTGGGTACTCCCGGGAATCTGGATCACCATCCAGCTCACCCTCTACAGCGCGGCGCTGGCCACGGTGGTCGCGTTCGGCGTCGGCATGGCCAGGACGCACCGCTCCCGCTTCGTCCGCTTCGCCGCCGCCTGCTACACCGAGGTGTTCCGCGGGACATCGGCGCTGATCCTGATGTTCTGGCTGTTCTTCGTACTTCCGCCGCTGCTGGGCTGGCAGCTGGTCCCGATGTGGGCGGCGGTGCTCGCACTGGGCCTCTCGTACGGCGCGTACGGCGCCGAGATCGTACGCGGCGCACTGAACGCGGTGGCTCCCGCGCAGCGCGAGGCCGGAATCGCCCTCAGCTTCACCCCCTGGCAGCGGATGCGGCTGGTGCTGCTTCCGCAGGCCGTACCGGAGATGATCCCGTCCTTCTGCAACCTCGCTGTCGAGCTGCTGAAAGGGACGGCGCTGGTGTCGCTGCTCGGCGTGGGCGATGTGTCGTTCGCCGCCTATCTGGTGCGCCTCGCCACCCAGGAGAGCGCGCAGATCTACACGGTCACGCTGGTGGTCTACTTCGTGCTCGCCTTCGCCATCACCCGCTCCATGAAGGCGCTTGAACGCAAAACCAAGGCGAACGTGGGGGTGGTCGTCAAGTGAACTGGGACTGGTCCGCGGTCGCGGACTTCATGCCGCGCTTCTGGGACGGTGTGCTCGTCACCCTGCAGGTCCTGGTGCTGGGCTCGCTGCTGTCGTTCACCCTCGGTCTGGTCTGGGCGCTGGCGCTGCGGTCACCGCTGCGTCCGGTGCGCTGGCCGGTGGGGTTGATCACCGAGTTCATCCGCTGCACCCCGCTGCTGGTGCAGCTCTTCTTCCTCTTCTTCGTGCTGCCCGAGTGGGGCGTGCAGTTCTCCGCGCTCACCACCGGCACGATCGCGATCGGGCTGCACTACTCGACATACACCGCGCAGGTCTACCGGGCCGGTATCGACGCCGTGCCCGCCGGGCAGTGGGAGGCTGCCACGGCGCTGAGCCTGCCCGCGCACCGGACCTGGTTCGCGGTGATCCTGCCGCAGGCGGTGCGGCGTATCACGCCCGCGCTCGGCAACTACATGATCGCGATGCTCAAGGACACGCCGATACTCGCCGGGATCAGCGTGCTGGAGATGCTCCAGCAGTCGCGCCTGGAGAGCGCGGCGACCTTCCAGTACACGGAGCCGCTGACCGTCGTCGGCATCGCCTTCATTCTCATCGCCTACCCGGCTTCCCTGCTCGTACGGACCCTGGAGCGCCGCCTTGCCCGCTGAGATACCCGCCCAGAAGAACGAGAAGAGCCAGAAGGACATGACGACCGAAGCCGCAGCCGGGTCCGCGGGCACCGGGGAACTGATCCGCTTCACCAACGTCACCAAGCGGTTCGGCGACAACACCGTCCTCGACGACCTCTGCTTCTCGGTGCGCCCGGGCAAGCACGTCACGTTGATCGGCCCTTCCGGTTCCGGCAAGACGACGATCCTGCGGCTGCTGATGACCCTGGACCGACCCGACGAGGGCACGATCGACGTCAACGGCGGCCGGCTGTTCCCCGCCGACGAGAAGCAGCGGCGCGAGGTGCGCAAGAAGATCGGCATGGTCTTCCAGCAGTTCAACCTGTTCCCCAACATGAGCGTGCTGCGCAATATCACCGAGGCTCCGGTACGGGTGCTCGGGCTGTCCAAGGACGAGGCCGAGGAGCGCGCCCGCGAGTTGCTCGACCTGGTGGGCCTGGCCGACCGGCTGGACGCCAGACCGACGCAGCTGTCCGGTGGGCAGCAGCAGCGGGTGGCGATCGCCCGCGCGCTGGCGATGCGCCCGCAGGTGCTGCTGCTGGACGAGGTCACATCGGCGCTGGACCCCGAGCTGGTGGCCGGGGTGCTGGATGTGCTCAGGGACGTCGCCCGCAGCACCGACATCACGATGCTCTGTGTGACCCATGAGATGAACTTCGCCCGGGACATCTCCGATGAGGTGCTGATGTTCGACTCGGGGAAGGTCATCGAATCGGGGGGCCCGGAGAAAATCTTCTCCGAGCCGGAGCATGAGCGCACGCGCGAGTTCCTCCGGGCGGTGCTCTGACCACCAACTATCCTGCCTAGTTTTGTCCCTGACATATGCCAGGGTGGTGCGCCCCCGGAAATGCTCCTGGGGCGCACCATAATTCTCGCCAACAGCCGCCCCACGGCCGGTTCTTGGCGGCTATCGTGGTACGGAAGCATGCGGTCACAACCTGGTAGGGGGAAACCGTGGCGCTGAAGCCGGAGCCGACCGCGCCGTTCCACTCAATCCAATACGCGCTACGGGTGCTGGAGACGATCTCCAAGCACGGCGGCGGGGTCACCGATACGCAGATCGCCCGCGAGACGGGGCTGCCCACCGGACATCTCACGTCCCTGTTGCTGATGCTGCGCCGCGAAGGCTATGTGGAGCAGGTCGGTGACAGCGCGTATGTCATAGGCGACTCGCTGGTTCTGCTGGGCTCGGGCACCACCCGCCAGGAAGCCCTGGAACGCAAGCTCCAGGAGACACTCACCGAGCTGCGCGACTCGGTCGGTGCCGCGGTCTACATCAGCCGGTACATCGACGGCGAGGTCAAGATCACGCAGTACGCCGACGGACCACGCACGCCCAAGGTCAACGAGTACGTCGACTTCCGCTCCGCCGCGCACGCCAGCGCGGTCGGGAAGTGCCTGCTCACCCAGCTCGACCAGAACGGCCGCCGGGACCACCTCTCGCGCCACAGGATCGCCCGGCTGACGTCCCGCACGATCACCAGCGAGAAGCTCCTCTTCTCCAAGCTGGACGCGCAGCCGCCCACGGTCCCGGTGCTGGACCTCCAGGAATACGCGGTGGGCACGGTCTGCGCGGCGGTGCCGCTGACGGCCGGGTCGTCGGTGGGCTGCCTGGCGCTCTCACTCCCGATCGAGCACGCACACCGCCTGCGCGCCGCGGCGGACACGCTGAACCGCAGAGCGGCACCGGTGGTGCTGTCGCTGACACTCTGAGGACGGGCGGTGATCGCGGGCGGCCAGGTCCTGTCCGGGCGGGTAGGTCCGTCCGGCGGGTGGTCGGGGGCACCCTTGCGGGCCAGGTAGTATTACTTCTGTCGTCAGTCGCCGAGTGCGGCGAGAACGGCAAACCCGCGCCGCTAGCTCAGTTGGTTAGAGCAGCTGACTCTTAATCAGCGGGTCCGGGGTTCGAGTCCCTGGCGGCGCACCTCATCACTGTGGCCCCTGTACCTGTACGGGGGCCACAGTGTTTTCCGGCGTTCTCGGGATTCTCGGGGGTACTCCTGGTGGGCGTCAGCGCCAGGGGCGGCGGTGCTCCGCGAAGGTACGCAGCAGCGCCCCGACGTCCTCCTCGGTCAGTGGGCGGTAGTGCCGCTCCCCTGACGGGCGCCACCACACCGGATCGGGACAGCGGAACGACTCCCGCCGCAGCGCCACGCGGTGGATCTTGCCGGTCGCCGTGACCGGCAGCCGGGGCGGGACCCGGACGAAGCAGGGCGCCATCTTCGTACCCAGATCGGGTTGGGCGGCGAGAAAGGCATCGAAGGCCGCCGGGTCGAAGGCGGCACCGGGTCGCAGGGCGACAGCGGCCATGACCCGGTCGCCGGAGACCGGGTCGGGGACCGCGTAGACCGCGGCGCCCGACGCCGCGTCCCAGCGGCACAGGATGTTCTCGATCATCGCGGCGGCGAGGTTCTCCCCGTCCACCCTGAGCCGGTCGTCGGCGCGGCCCGCGAAGTACAGGAAGCCGTCGGGGTCGCGGAAGAACAGGTCACCCGTCCAGTACCAGCCCTGCCGGACCCGCGCCGCCTCGGCCTCCGGATTTCGCCAGTATCCCTCGAAGGGGTTGGGACCCCGGTTGACCAGCTCGCCGATCGCCCGGTCGCCGTTGCGCAACCGGCCGTCCGGGGACAGGCGCGCGGGCGGGCACTCCTCTCCCGTCTCCGGGTCCACCACCGCGAGATCGTTCCCCGGCGCGGCGCGCCCGACTGCCCCTGGCGGGGTGCCGGGAGTGCGCTGGATCGCGGCGCCGCCCTCGGACGAGCCGTATCCCTCGACCAGCCGGACCCCGAAGCGCCGCTCGAAGCGGGCCGCGTCCACCGCCCCCGCCTCCGTACCGAAGCCGGTCCGCAGCCGGTGGTCCCGGTCGTCTTCCCGTTCGGGCACGGCCAGCAGGTAGTGGACGGCCCGTCCGACGTAGGTGAAGTACGTGGCGCCGTACGCCCGGACGTCCGGCAGAAAGCCCGAGGCGGAGAAGCGGGGCCGAAGCGCGACGGAGGCCCCCGCCACGAGTGCCGGTGCCCAGTTGGCTATCACCGCGTTGCCGTGGAACATCGGCATACAGATGTAGTGCACGTCGTCGGGCAGCACGCCGAAGTGCCGTACGAGCGAGGCCCCCGCCGCGGCGAGCCGTCCCTGGCTGCACAGGGCCGCCTTGGGGGCGCCGGTCGACCCGGAGGTGAAGTAGAGCAGCAGCCGGCTGTCCGGCCGCACGGCGCGGATCGCCGCATCGCCCGGTTTCGCCCCCTCGTACGCGGCGAGGAGGGCGGCGTAGGCGTCGGTGTCCGTCACCAGTATCCGTACGCCCGGGAGGTCGAGACCGTCCAACAGGGGCAGATGCGCGCGTTCGGTGACCAGCACCCCGCAGTCGGTGTGCAGGATGTCGCGCGCCAGCTCGGCGCCCCTGCGGGTGGGGTTGATGCCCGCGACGGCGGCCCCGGCGAGGGCCGCCGCGCTGATCCAGAGGGGGAACTCCGGAGTGTTGTCCAGCAGGATTCCGAGGTGCGGTTCGGCGCGCCGGGGGAGCAGCTCCGCCAGCAGCGCGGCACGCGCCGCGGCGCCGGAGGCGACCTGGTGGTGGCTGAGGGCGAGACCCCCGTGTCTCAGCCCCACCCGGTGGTCACCCCACTGGCGCGCTATGAGGTCCGCGACGGTCGCACCGCTTCCGGTGCCACGGGGGCTCACCATGGCGCCGTACGGTAGCCGACATACCGTCAGAACTGAACGTCCGAGCAGGCGTGGAACGTGTTCGGGATGTCGATGACCGTCCGTTGACGGTCCCCGCCACGAGGTCGGATGGGCTGCCGCGGCCCGACCGGGGCACGCTCACACGCCGTCCGCGCTGCCCGGGCGCCCGGTGTAGAAGGCCACGGTCAGATCCCGCACCAGGGCCTTCCGCTCGTAGTCGTCCAGCTCCACGAGCCCGCGTACGGTCAGCCTCCGTACGGTCTCGTCGACCGCGTCCACCACCGATGTCATCATCGAGTCCCGATGCTCCGCCTCGATCGCCGCGACCTGGCGGCGGCGCATGGCGGCGGCGACCTCGGGGGCGTACTCGACCCGGGTCGGCTGCGCCGAGAAGATCTCGATACCGATCGGGGCGCACTCCGCAGCCAGTGTCTTCGTCAGTACGTCGCCGACGGCCTCGGCGTTGCGCAGCGTGGGTCCGCTGTCGTCCGGTGCGGTGCTGCGCGCGCCGACGGCCGGTGCGATGTCAGCGGTGAGCTGGGAGAGCACCCGTGCCGTCACCGACTCGACCTGCTCCCGCAGATAGCCCTCGTGGTCCGCCAGGGTCAGCGTGGCGCGTGCCGTGTCCTCGACCCGCCAGACGACCAGGACGGTGGCGTGGAGGGGAGTGCCACCCGCGTCCGTGACATGCATCGGCTCGCTGCGCCAGTGCCGCAGCCGGACATCCACCCGCCGACGCAGCAGCAGCGGGCTCACCCAGATCAGTCCGCAGCGGCGCACACTCCCCCGGTACTCGCCGAACAGCGTGAGGACCCAGGCATGACCCGCACGACCGCGTCCGAGGCCGCCGAGCGTGAACGTGGCGACGCACAGGCAGATGCCGAGCACCATCCACTCGCCGATGGCGATGCCCTGGTACGGGTGCGCGCTCAGGCCGAAGAGGCGGGCCAGCCGGTCGGGGCAGGCGCCGGCACGGTAGAGCACGTTCGCCGCCACGGCGAGTACGCCGCAGCCGATGAACAGGCTGAGCCAGCCCGGCAGGACGGGCCCCGGACGCTCGTGCAGCTTGGGGTCCACGGGCGGGGTGGGGCGGGGGCGCGGCTGCGCCTGCGGCTTCCGCCTGGACAGCCGGCCGCCGGTCTCGGCCTTGCGGCCGGTGGGGAACATGACGGGCATGGCGAGGGTGTCGGGACCGCCGTCGTCGTCATCGGTGCGGTCGGGTCTGGCCGGCGTGGTGTCGTCGTCCCGGAAGAGGGGGTGGAGCGGCAGCCGCCCGGTGGACTCGGTCCCGATCCGGCCCGCGAGCCGGTCTCCGGTGCCGGTGCCGGTGCCGGTGCCGGTGCCGGTGCCGGTGCCGTGGTCGCTGCCGTTGACGGCGCCGTGGTCGCTGCCGTTGACACTTCCGCGGTCACCGTCGGCGGTGCCGCAACCCGCGTGGGTTCCGGTGCCGGATCCGGCTTCAGCCCCAGCGTGGACTTCGGTACGGGCTTCAGCGGGGGTTCCCGTGGCGAAGCCGGGATCGGCCTGTGTTTCGGCGTCGGTCTCCCCCGGGGTCCCGGCGGGGATGCGGGTTTCGGCGCGGCTGCCGGGCAGGGTGTCCGGCGGGCTGGTCAGGACGCGGTCGGCGGCTGACGCGGCCGACTCCTCCGCCGTACCAGCGGCCACGGACGCGGCCTGCGGGAGGTGTCCGCCTCCCGGGTGGCGCACGTCCACGGCGCCGGCGAGGCCGTCGCCCGACACCGCGTCAGGCACAGGCAGCCGTGACGGCAGCCCTTCCTGGACGCCGGTGGCGCCGGGCGCGTCCCACTGCCGCGCCGTCGGCGATTCGCAGGTCGGTGCGCCCGGGACCTCGGCCCGGGCGGGGACGGAGAGTGCGGACAGGCGGGGCAGTCGTGGCGGCAGCGGGGCCGCGGGGTCTTCGGGGTACGGGGTCGTCATGGTGGTCACCGGAGCCGCTCCTCGGGATGGCATGGTCTGGGGCGGCAGCTCAGGAGAAGAGCCGCCGCCAGGTCTCGGGGCCGGGAATGCCGTCAGCCGCGCCTTCGCGCCAGCCCTGCGCGCGCTGGAACGCCTGGACGTCGCGGCGGTCCGCCTCGGTCCACTGCTGACCGGACGCCGCCGACGTGCCCTGCGATGTTGTGCGTTGCGATGTGTCGTGCTCGCCGAAGCCCCGCTGCGTCAGTCGGCGGCGGAGCTCCTCGATATGAGGGTTCGTCTGACCGGGCCGCAAGCTCGCGGGCCCCGGGTAGCCCGGCACCCGCGCGGCCTGGCCGGCCGGGCGGCCCTGCGGGGCGATCGGCGAGCCTGCCCGGCCCGCACCCGCCGACGGGCCGCCGCTCCCGGGCGCCGCGCCCGATGGAGCACCGGCTCGCGAGGGCACCCCGCCGCCTCCGCCCTGCGGCCCGCCCCCGCTCGCCTCAGCGTCCGGCGAGACCGGCCGAGCCGCACCGTTCACGGGGCCGACGCCCTGCGGAACCCCGCCTTGTGCGGCGCTCTGGCCACCGCCGCCCTGGGGAGTGCCGACGCCCCCCGCGCCCTGCGAGGCACCGCCGGTGCCCGCCGCGTCCGGCGACGCACCGGGGTCCGCACCCGTAGCACCGCCGCCCGGACCCGCACCCGTAGCACCGCCGCCCGGAGCCGCGGCAGCGCCCGCGTCCGCGCCGCTCCGCGCGATGTCCTTGCCCTGGCCGCTCACCAGGAGGCCCCATGTCCCCGCGCCAGGTAGTCCGTCCGCCTGCGCACCGCTCCACCCCTGCGCTCGCTGGAAGGCCCGCACCGCCTGCCGGTACGCCTCGTTCCAGCGCGTCCCCGGGTCCTGGCCGAGGAGCGCTCCGGCGCCGCGTTCCGTCAGCAGCCTGCCGAGCTCGGCGATGTGCTCGCCCACCGCGCCGGGCCGGAAGAGCGCGGCACCGGGGTAGCCGGCGATGGCGGCGGACAGGGACGGCCTGGGTGGCCGGGAGGAGATGCTCGCGCCGATGACACCCTTGTAGCGGTACGCCGCATAGGAGTCGGAGTCGCTCCAGTAGGCCATGGGGGTGGCCTGTTCCCGGGCGTGCGGCTTGGCCTGCTCGTAGGCGATGTAGTGGGTGTGCGTGTAGTCGGTCCAGCCGCCGAAGATCGTGACGTGTGAGCCCTTGGTCGGATCGGCCGTGTTGTGGAACAGCAGGATGTCGCCGGGCTGCAGGTCCTCGCGCTCCAGCCGGACCCCGAACTGCGCCAGGCTCCCCGTCCACTCGTTGCCCGGCAGGTTCCAGGCCATCGAGACATAGCCCGAGCAGTCCTGGCGGTAGCCGTCCGACCAGAAGTCGGTCATCGAGTACGGGACCTTCGCGGCCACCCAGAGCTTGGCGCGGTTGATGATGTCCGCGCGGGTCGTCAGGCGCAGCCCCGGCGCCAGGACTCCCGCGGAGCCGGTCGCCGAGTTTCCGTGCAGCGGCCCCTGGCCGCCCTGCGGGGTGTTCGGGTCTTCCGCCGGTTCCGGGTCGCTGACCTGGGCCGGTCGCTTCGCCGCCGCCCAGACCGTCGCGGCTGCCGCCACGGCTCCCCCGCCCCCGTACAGCACGACCCCCGCCGCGGTGGCCAGGAGCAGCGCGCACCGGGCTCCGCGCGCCGCACGCTCGCCCCTCGCGCGCACTCGGGAGGTGTGCGCGCGGGCCGGTGCGTCGCGGCGTGACTGCGCACATCCGGCGCAGCAGCCGTGGTCGGCCGCGGGCTCGTACTCCTCGAAGGCCGCAACGGTCATAACGGTGCCCCTCGCACTGCCGTAACTGTCCTGATTCGCACTACTCAGTCCCTAATGCGTCGCATTCTGACGGACCGAAGGGAAAAAACGACCATCCGACAGGCCGAGAGCCTCTGAGAACCTTCGAGAACCTCCAGAACCGGAAATGGCCAGGAGCACCCCCTGACGTCAGGTAGAGTTCTCCAGGTCAGCAGGCGCCGCTAGCTCAGTTGGTTAGAGCAGCTGACTCTTAATCAGCGGGTCCGGGGTTCGAGTCCCTGGCGGCGCACGCGATACCGAAGCCCCCTCGCTACTAGTGAGGGGGCTTCGGCGCGTCTACGTACACGTGTACAACCAGTCGCACACCCGACTACACATAGCGCTTACCGACCGCTCACGCTGCCCGCCTTGCGATCAAGACGCCGGTCGTACAACCTGAGTGGAACCAGTGACTCCAATAGGACCATTGGGTCGAGTAGTTGGGGGCGGTTTACGGGGTTGTGCCCGGGTTGCGCCGCGACCGTGGGTAAGGGGACCCCGTTCGCGAAGCGATTCCCGCGCGAGGCATCATGCAACCGGAAGGCCGCATTCTCATGTCTACGAGGCGTAAGAGGCACTGGCCTGACCTTTGACGCGTCCGGAACAGCCGGTCCAGGGGAACCGCGATCCGGACTTCGCATGTACGAACGATCACGCAGCCAGAAGGCGTGCGGGGGGATGACTCATGACGTCGACGCCGAACGGCGCCCGGCAGCAGGACAACGACCCTTCCCGGACCACGCAGCTTCGGGTTCCCCCGCAGCTCCGAACGGCCGGAGCCCGGCTGCGCCCCAAGAAGGCGCTGCCGCGGTACGACTACGAGCACTACAGCCGACTCGCCGGCCCCCTCACCCAGCCGGACCCCTCTCGGCCGTACCGGGTGCAGTTCCGCTCCCTGATATCGCAGGAGCCGCACCGGATACGCGCCGCGCTGCTCCTCGGGGCGGCGCCGCTCGTCTCGCTCGGACTGTTCGCCTGGCTGATGCAGCCTCAGCACTGGACCGAGCGGGATCCCAACCTCAAGAACGACCTGCTGCTGTGGCTCGACATCGTGATGCTGGTCTCGATCGGCCTGATCGAGCTCTTCCGCACCATGAACGTGCTGTCGAACGCACACGCGACACTGGTCGCCCGTGACCCGATCCCCGTCGTGCCGGAGTCCGGCACCAGGGTCGCCTTCCTCACCTCCTTCGTGCCGGGCAAGGAGCCCCTGGAGATGGTGACGAAGACCCTGGAGGCGGCCGTCAGGATCCGCCACCGCGGGCTGATGCACGTCTGGCTGCTGGACGAGGGCGACGACCCCGAGGTGAAGAAGGTCTGCGAGCGCCTCGGTGTGCACCACTTCTCCCGCAAGGGCATAGCCAAGTGGAACCAGCCCACCGGCGCCCACCGGGCCAAGACCAAGCACGGCAACTACAACGCCTGGCTGGAAGCCCACGGGGAGAACTACGACTTCTTCGCCTCCGTCGACACCGACCACGTCCCGCTGCCGAACTACCTGGAGCGGATGCTCGGCTACTTCCGCGACCCGGACGTCGGATTCGTCATCGGCCCCCAGGTCTACGGCAACTACGACACCTTCGTCACCAAGGCCGCCGAGTCCCAGCAGTTCCTGTTCCACGCCCTGATCCAGCGCGCCGGCAACCGCTACGGCGCCCCCATGTTCGTCGGCACCTCCAACGCCGTACGCATCAAGGCGATCAAGCAGATCGGCGGACTCTACGACTCGATCACCGAGGACATGGCGACGGGCTTCGAGATGCACCGCGCCCGCAACCCCGAAAGCGGCAACAAGTGGCGCTCGGTGTACACCCCGGACGTACTCGCCGTCGGTGAGGGCCCGTCCGCCTGGACCGACTTCTTCACCCAGCAGCTGCGCTGGTCCCGGGGCACCTACGAGACGATCCTCAAGCAGTACTGGAAGGGCTTCGGGTCACTGCCGCCCGGCAAGCTCTTCAACTACACGATGATGATCATCTTCTATCCGATGTCGGCCCTCAACTGGATCCTGGCGGCGCTCAGCTGCGCGCTGTTCCTGGGCATGGGCGCCTCGGGTGTGCAGATCGACCCGGTGATCTGGATGATGCTGTACGGCAACGCCTCGGCGCTCCAGATCGGCCTCTACATCTGGAACCGCCGCCACAACGTCTCCCCGCACGAGCCCGAGGGCTCCGGCGGCCTCGCCGGCATGGTGATGTCCGCGCTGTCCGCGCCGATCTACGCACGCTCCCTGATGGACGCGGTGCTGCGCCGCAAGAGCAAGTTCGTGGTGACCCCCAAGGGCGACTCGTCCAGCCCGGACACCCTCTTCGGCACCTTCCGGATCCATCTGTTCTTCATCCTGGTCTTCGGCGGTTCGCTTGCCTCGTCGTTCTACCTCGGCCATGACCACCCCGCGATGATCACCTGGGCCTCGCTGGCTCTGCTGATCACGGCGGCGCCGATCTTCGCCTGGCAGCACCAGGTGCGCGAGGAGAAGAAGAACCGCAAGAGGCGCAAGAACCGGCGCAGCGGTGCGCCGGAGTCCGGCGATGGACCGTCTGAGTCGCCGGAGCCGCCGGAGCTACGGGATTCGCGGGAGCCGCAGGAGCGCCCCGACCAGACCATGCAGATCGCCCTTGGGGGACGTAAGAAATGAGCACCCTGCCCGTCCGGCCGAACCACCGCAGGAACCGGGCCCGGCGCATACTGATAGGCGTGGCGGTCGTGGCCGTGGTCGCCGGGTTCAACGGTCCGGCCCTCTACCGGTACGGCTCGGAGCAGTACCACGAGTACAAGATCAACAAGCCTGAGTACAAGGCGGCCAACGGCCACTGGGACTACCTGGACGTCCCGTCCGAGTACCGGATCAACTCGATCCACGCCGCCCTGCTGCACACCGGCAAGGTGCTGCTGATCGCCGGATCCGGCAACAACCAGAAGAACTTCGACGCGAAGAAGTTCGAGTCGGTGCTGTGGGATCCGGAGACCGGCGGCTTCAAGAAGATCGAAACCCCCAAGGACATGTTCTGCGCCGGGCACACCCAACTGCCCGACGGGAAGCTGCTGGTCGCCGGGGGCACCAAGCGGTACGAGAAGCTCCAGGGCGATGTCACCAAGGCCGGCGGCCTGATGATCGTCCACAACGAGGACCCGGACAAGCCGATCACCCTGCCGGCCGGAACCAAGTTCACCGGCAAGGCCAATGGCAAGACCTTCGTCTCCAAGGACCCGGTGCTGGTCCAGCGGGCCAAGAAGATCTTCGACCCGGAGACGGGCGAGTTCCTGCGCACCGAAGCGGGGCTCGGCCGGATCTATGTGGAGGCCGAGAAGTCCGGCAAGAAGCACGAGACCGGCACCGAGGACAACTACCGGGTGCACGGCCTCACCGGCTCCGACACCCGCAACGTCTACGGCATCGCGCAGAAGCTCGCCCTCGACAAGAAGGACTTCCAGGGCATCAAGGAGGCCTACGAGTTCGACCCGGTCGCCGAGAAGTACATCAAGGTCGACCCGATGAACGAGGCCCGCTGGTACCCGACACTGACCACGCTCGAGGACGGCAAGGTCCTGTCCCTGTCGGGTCTCGACGAGATCGGGCAGATCGTGCCCGGCAAGGACGAGATCTACGACCCGAAGACCAGGAAGTGGGAGTACACCGGCTTCGAGCGGCGCTTCCCGACCTATCCGGCGATCTTCCTGATGGACAACGGGAAGCTCTTCTACTCCGGTTCCAACGCCGGTTACGGACCGGCCGACGTCGGCCGCGCCCCGGGGGGGGGGGGCCGGGCGCGGGGTGGGGGGGGCCCCCCCCCACGGCCTGATCTCGCTGGAGGCGGCCACAGGGAGCGCGCTGTGGAGGACGCCCACGGACAAGTCGC
>NZ_JBHXFA010000064.1:0-37730 GCF_042724175.1 Streptomyces sp. NPDC127084 | reverse complement strand
ACCTTTTCATCCCCTACTCGGCAAAAGGTTTTGTGTGTGTGTGTGGTGGGCTGGTTTTTTTTTAATTGTCACTGTCGACACCCGGGGCGCGGTGGGGGGTGCGCGGGGTGGAGGGTGAGTCGGTGAGGTCGCGTACGCCCATGCCATGGGCCTCGATGCGGTGGTCCATACCTCGGATCCAGGCGGGCCGTGCGCAGAGCTCGCGGGCCCTGTCCCCGGCGGCGAGGATGACGGCGGCCGCTCCGTCGCCGATGGGCGGGCAGTCGCCGGTGCGCAGCGGCTGGACGAGGTAGTCACCGTGGGCGTGGTGGCCGCGCAGTTGCGCGTGCGGATTCGGTTTGGCGGCCGTGCGGCTGCGGGTGGCGATGCCGGCGAGTTCCGGCTCGCTGGTGACGCCGCTGTCGATGAGCGCCTGTGCCTGGAGCGCGGCGAGGGACACCGAGTCGGGCCACAGCGGGGCGAGGTAGTAGGGGTCGAGCTGGCGGGTCAGGACGTCCCGGATCGAGCCGGGTGAGGATTTCCCGTACGAGTAGACGAGCGCGGTGTCAGCGTCGCCGGTGAGGAGTTTCACCCAGGCCTCGTACAGCGCCCAGGCGCCGTCCATCTCGACGTGGGACTCCGAGATGGGCGGCCAGGCCCCGACGCCGTCGAGGGCCAGTGTGAAGGAGAAGGCCCGGCCGGCGAGGTAGTCGCAGGAGCCGGAGCAGGTGAAGTCGATGTCGCCGGTGCGCAGTCCGGTCCGTTCGAGTACGTCGTGCAGCACCGGCATCAGCATCTCGACCTCGGAGAGCTCCTCGCTGCTGCGCCGGGTCTCGGTCTGGGAGAAGGCGACGATCGCGACGTCTCGCATGGCTACAGCAGCTCCTTGTAGGTGTCGTAGTCCGCGTCGGGTTCGCCGGTGGGCCGGTAGTGGTCGGGGTAGCGGCCGTCCTCGGTCCACACCGGCTCGACGCGCAGGCCCATGCGCACCTGGTCGTAGGGGATCCCGCCGATACGTCCGTGGAGGGCGAGGTCCGCCCCGTCGAGCGCGATGTGCGCGTAGACGTAGGGCACCTCTATATCCAGGTTCCGGGCCTTGATGTTGACGATGCAGAAGGTGGTGACGGTGCCGCGCGGGCCGACTTCGACCTGTTCCGCGGTGGCCACACCGCAGGTGGGGCAGGCACCGCGGGGCGGGACGTACACCTTGTGGCAGGACGGGCAGCGTTCGCCGGTGGTGCGCTGCCCGGCGAGTGCGTGGATGTAGCGGGTCTGGGCGCGGCCGGGGCTGTAGCTGTAGTCGAGGCGGGCGTGGGCGACGATTCCGGTGACGGGGTCGGCGAAGGTTCCGCGGTGCGGTCGTGCCTCCCGCACCGTGGGTTCACCGGTCTCGTGCGGCTCGAAGCAGGCGATGTCGGTGATGGCGCCGCCGCGCTCGGACGCCCAGCGGATACGGACCCGCATCCCCGTGTGCACGGCCTCGGGGCCGGGTGCGTCGAGGGCGTGCAGCAGCGCGGTGTCGGCTCCGTCGAGCCTGACCAGCACCCAGGCGAAGGGGGTCGCGAGTGGCTGGCCGCGGCGTGGGGCCGGGTTCCAGGCCCAGGTGGTGACGGTGCCGGTGGGCGCGACTTCGACCAGGTCGCGGAGCTCCCGCGCGGTCTCGGGGTCGTATTCCACGGGCGGCACGAGCACCCGGCCCGCGGCGGTGCGCACGCCCAGCACGGTGCCCTCGCGCAGGCCGGTGAGGAAGGCGGACTGGACTGGGCCGAGGGAGCGGGTGAAGGGGAACTCGACGACCAGGGGTGCGCGCAGCACCTCGGGGGCGGGGCCGGCTGACATCAGTCTCCTCGGGTGGATAAGGGGCTGGACCTCGGGGCCTTTGCTCACGCCCGGCGGTAGACGGGAGCGCGCTTCTCCGTGAACGCGCGGGCGCCTTCCTTGGCGTCGGCGGTGTCGAACACCGGCCAGCCGCGCTTGAGTTCGGCGGCGAGGCCTTCGGTCTCGGTCATCTCGGCCGTCTCGTAGACGGAGGCCTTCACGGCTTCGACGGCGAGCGGACCGCAGGCGTTGATCTGCTCGGCGATGGCGAGTGCCGCTTCCAGGGCCGTGCCGTCGGGGACGACACGGCCGATGAGTCCGACGCGTTCCGCTTCGGCGGCGCTGTAGGGGCGGGCGGTCAGCAGCATTTCCAGGGCGTGGGTGCGCGGGATCTGGCGCTGGAGGCGGACGGTGGAACCGCCGATGGGGAACAGCGCGCGCTTGACCTCGAACAGTCCGAAGGTGGCGCTTTCGCCTGCGACGCGGATGTCGGTGCCTTGCAGGATCTCGGTGCCGCCTGCCACGCAGTAGCCTTCGACGGCCGCGATGACGGGTTTGCGGGGGCGGTGGTGGCGCAGCATCGCCTTCCAGTGGAGGTCGGGGTCGGCCTTCAGCCGGTCCCGGTACTGCTCGCCTTCCATGCCTCTGCCCGCGAGGGCCTTGAGGTCCATGCCCGCGCAGAACGCGCCGCCCGCACCGGTGAGCACGATGGTGCGGATGGTGTCGTCGGCGTCCGCCTCCGTCCAGCCGTCGTGGAGGCCGACGAGCATCGGCAGCGAGAGCGCGTTCTTCGCCTCGGGCCTATTGAGTGTGAGCACCAGTGTGGCGCCTTCGCGCCGCACGGTGAGGTGTTCCGTACCGGCCATGACCGTTCTCCCGTCTCAAGACCTAGAACAGGTTGCAGCAGCCCGGAGTGCAGTTCAATAGTTTTCTGACAGTCAGTCAGATTTCTTCCGCCGGCCCCCTTCCCACTTGCGCGCCCCGGCGCTCTAATGACCGCTCCGAGGCAGTGGTACATGCGGAAGCAGGAGCGCGAGCGGGACCGGTTTCGGGAGCGGTAGCCAAGGAGGAATGGTGGAGTACAACCTTGCCGACCTGTTCGAGTCGGTCGTGGACGTCGTCCCGGACCGTGAGGCACTCGTGTACATCGACCAACCGGGGACGGGCGCGGAGCGCCGGTACGGCTACGCGGAGCTGGACGCCGCGGCGAACCGGATCGCCCACCACCTCGTCACGGCCGGGCTGAAGCCCGGCGAGCACCTCGGACTGCACCTCTACAACGGCGTCGAGTACATCCAGACGGTCCTGGGCTGCCTCAAGGCCCGTCTCGTGCCGGTCAACGTCAACTACCGCTATGTGGAAGAGGAACTGGTCTACCTCTACCGGGACGCGGACCTCGCCGCTCTCGTGTTCGACGCCGAGTTCACCGAACGGGTGGCCGGCGCGGCACCGCGGAGCGAGACGCTGCGCCACCTCGTGCGAGTGGGTACGCCGCCCGACGGCGTTCCCGCGCTCGACTGCCTGGAGTTCGCGGACGCGGAGGCGGAAGGCTCGGCGGAGCGCGGATTCGGGCCGCGGTCGGCCGACGACCAGTTCATCATCTACACCGGCGGCACCACCGGTATGCCCAAGGGTGTGATGTGGCGACAGGAGGACCTCTTCTTCGCCGGTCTCGGCGGTGGGGCGCCGACGGGTGAGCCGGTGCGGCGCCCGGAGGAGCTCGCGGAGCGGGTCGCCGCAGGCGGCAGTGGTATCACCTTCTTCCCCACTCCCCCGCTGATGCACGGCACTTCCACACTGACCGCTTTCATCGGCTTCAACTTCGGGCAACGGGTCGTACTGCACCGCAAGTACGCTCCGGAGGAGGTGCTGCGCACCATCGAGCGGGAACGGGTGACCAGTGTCTCGCTGGTGGGCGACGCCATGCTGCGTCCGCTGATCGACGCACTGAACGGTCCGCTGAAGGGGACCGATCTGTCCTCGCTGTTCAGCGTGTCGTCTTCAGGGGCGATCATGTCTGAAACGGTGCGGGAGCAGTTCACAGCGCTGGCGCCGAACGTGATGCTGCTGAACAACTTCGGCTCGTCGGAGTCCGGGTTCAACGGTACGGCGACGGACGACTCGGGCCCGGACAGGGGCTTCCGGCTGCGCGTCAACGCCCGTACGCAGGTGGTCGATCCGGCCACATGCGAGCCGGTGGCGGTCGGCGAGCCGGGGCGCATCGCCCAGCGGGGGCATGTGCCGCTCGGCTACTACAACGACCCGGAGAAGACCGCCGAGACCTTCTTCCGCCGGGGTGACGAGCGCTGGGTGCTGCTCGGGGACATGGCGACGGTGGACGAGGAGGGTGTCGTCACCGTGCTCGGACGCGGTTCGCAGTGCATCAACACCGGAGGCGAGAAGGTGTATCCGGAGGAGGTCGAGCAGGCGCTCAAGGCCCATCCGGACGTGTACGACGCCCTGGTCGCCGGGGTGCCCGATCCGACCTGGGGCAATCATGTGGCGGCCGTGGTGCAACTGCGCGAGGGGGCCGGGCTGCTCGACCTGGAGGCTGTGCAGGCACACTGCCGGCTGCGGCTGGCCGGTTACAAGATCCCTCGGCAGTTGGTGATCGCACCGGCGATCCAGCGTTCGCCGAGCGGCAAGGCGGACTACCGTTGGGCCCGAGCCGTGGCGACGGCGGACGCGGAGGCGCCACGCTCCGGGTGACCCGGTCGCCCGGGACAGACGCGCTGAGGTGCGGAGCGGCGGTGGCCGGCCACTCTCGTATCCGACACACTGAGGACCGAAAGTGTGATCTTCCAGTCGAACCAATCGGTAGGTTCTCCTCATGGGATCATCACACGCGGACGTGAGCCACTCGACTTCAACCTGTCAGCAGCCCTGCCCTCCGGCGGCCTCCGTCGAGCGCAGCACGCTGGTCGAAGCGGTCGCCAAGCAGATTCTGTCTCTCGGTCAGGGTCGCCTGCTCGTCGGCATAGACGGCTTCACCGCCGCCGGGAAGACCAGCTTCGGGCATGAACTCGCCGAGTGGATCAGCACTTCGGGGCGGCCGGTGCTCAGGGCCACTCTCGACGACTTCAAGAAGCCGTGGCGGGACCGGCATCTGTACGACCGGGAGTCCGGTGAGGGGTACTACCGCAACGCCTTCGACTACGAGGCTGTCAGACGGCTGCTGCTGGATCCCTGCCGGTCATCGGACGCGGCATCCTGTGTGCTGTGCAGCATCGACCCGCTGACGCAGCGGGATCATTCCGCGGTCGTGACACCGGTCGGGGCGGATGCGGTACTGATCGTCGATGGTGTCTTCGCGTTCCGGCCCGAGATCAACGCGTGTTGGGACTTCCGGATCTGGTTGCAGGTGGACGCGGAGCTGTCGGTGCAGCGGGGCGCGGAGCGCGACCAGGACTGGGCGGGATCCGAGGCCGAGTCGATCCACCGCAACAGGTATCTGGTGGCAGAGCGCCTCTATCTGGAGGAGGTCGACCCACTGCCGATGGTGGACCTCGTGATCGACAACTCGGTGTTCACCCGTCCTCAGGTCGTGCGAGGTGAGGACGGCACGGTGTGACCGCGTGGCCGTGCGAAGCGGGTCCCCGCCCCGCCAGAGCCGACCGCTCCGGGTAGGCCGGCGGCTGCACGGACGGCTCACCCCTTCAGGTACGCCAGCACGGCCAGCACCCGCCGGTTGTCCTCCGGCGACTGCTCTATCCGCAGCTTCCCGAAGACGGACGCGATGTGCTTGGCCACCGCGCTCTCGCTCACGTGGAGGGTCTGGGCGATGGCGGTGTTGGAGCGGCCCTCGGCCATCAGGGCGAGGACCTCGTGCTCGCGGCCGGTCAGGGAGTCGGTGCGGCCGCGTTTCCCACTGCGGGTGAGCAGTTTGGCCACGACCTGGGGGTCCATCACCGTGCCGCCCGACGCGACCGTGCGCAGCGCGTCGATGAACTGGGCGGTGTGGGTGACACGGTCCTTGAGCAGGTAGCCCACGGCTCCTTCCCCGGAGGCGAGGAGTTCGTGGGCGTACAGCTGGTCGACGAAGTGGGACAGGATCAGGACGGGGAGCGCGGGGCGGCTGCTTCGGGCCTGGAGAGCCGCCCTCAGCCCCTCGTCCGTGTGTGTCGGTGGAAGGCGGACGTCGATCACCGCGACGTCCAGATCGGTCCGGGAGAGGGCCCTTGCCAGCGCGGGCCCGTTGTCCACGGACTCGACGACCTGGCAGCCGTGGTCGTGCAGTGTGCGGGTCAGGCCGTCGCGGAGGAGGAAGAGGTCTTCAGCGAGGACGACGCGCACGGGATCTCCAAGGTTGCTGTGGTCGGTCCGCCCGGTGGGCTGTGCAGGGTGAGTGTGCCGTCGAACGGGTCCAACCGGCGTCGGATGCCCGGCAGTCCGGTACCGGCCGTCGGGACCGCGCCGCCGTGGCCGTCGTCCGTCACGCTCACCCGCAGCCGGCTGCCGTCGTGGGTGAGGAGTATGTCGACGCGGGTCGCCGCCGCGTGTTTGGCCGCGTTGGTGAGGAGTTCGCACACCGAGAAGTACGCTGCCGACTCGACGGGGGCGGGCAGGCGTGGCGCGGGCAGCTCCGCGACCACGTCCACGTCGAGATGGCTTTCCAGGCCCAGTGAGCGGACCGCGTCGGCGAGGCCCCGGTCGGCCAGGACCGGAGGGTGGATGCCGTGGACCAGGTCGCGCAGGTCCTGTAGCGCCCGTTCAGAGGTGGCGCGTACCTCGAGGAGCAGGGCGCGGGCGGACCGCGGGTCGGTGCCCAGAAGGCGGGTCGCATCGTCCAGGGTGAGCCCGAGGGTCACAAGGCGGGCCTGCGCACCATCGTGCAGGTCCCGTTCGATGCGGGCGATCTCAGCCGCGTGGACGTCCTGGGCGACGGTTCGCGTATCGGCCAACCGAGCCACCCTGCGGGCGAGTTCGGTGTTGCGCGGGGCGGAGAGCAGGCGACGGGTGAGGCCGGCGTGCAGCATGGTGACGGACGGCGCCGCACGCAGACCCGCCGCTGCGAGGGCAAGGCCCAGGAGCAGGGCGGCGACCATGGTGGCCGTCGATGTGACCGGTATGAAGGCGTACCAGTTGCCCTTGCCGAGCCGGTGCCATACCCAGGGCTGGACCAGGACGCCGAAGGCTCCGTACTCGGCCAACGCGAGCGGCACCGCCGCGAGTAGTGCGCCCGTCCAGGGTTCGAGGCAGGCCCAGCGCAGATCGTGCCAGAATCCGTCGTCCGCAAGGATCGCGGCGCTGGTGCGGCGGGCCGACGTGTCGTGCGGGAGCGGATCGGGCCGGCTGAGGGGACGGCCGGTCCAGCGGGCCGCACGGTTCCGGTACCGGTCGGAAGCGCGGCGCAGGAGCCGGGCGGCAGGCGGCAGCGCACGGAAGCCCACCCCGATCGGCAGCAGCAGCAACGCCCCACCGACCAGCATCCCGGCCCCGATCACCGCGAAACCGGTCAGCCCGAGCAGTTGGCAGCGTCCAAGGGCCACCCACTCGTCGCGCCGCCCGAAACGTACCGCCCTCATGACCCCCGACCCACTCATCCCGCCGTCGCCGTGATCTTAACCGCGGTGCTCCGACGCCCTCGCCACACCCACGGCAGCGCGGTCACCGTGCACGCGAGGCCGAACAGGACCATCGGCGCCGCCCTGCCCGTCTCCTCGTCCATGAACAGGAGCATGCCCAGATTGATCAGGCAGTGGAACGCGCCTGCGAAGAGCAGGCGATGGTGTCCCCGTGCCTCGTCCAGGGCCACCCCGAGTACGACGGACATCGCGGTCGTGGCCAGCAGGAAACCCACCGCATAGGCCGGGCTCCCGGCCAGCACCTGGACATGCCACAGCCCCCACGCCACTCCCACCACCGTCGACGCGGTGAGTGCTCCGAAGCGAATGCGCAGCAGTGGCTGGAGGAAGCAGCGCCAGCCGATCTCCTCGCCACAGGCGCCGACCAGTTGGGCGACGACGATCAGGAGGAAGGAGTGCCGCAGTCCACGGGGGTCGGTGGCGTGAGCGGCGCCGGTGAACAGCGCGTACGAGCCTGCCGACAGAAGGATGGTCAAGGGAGCGGTGGCGAGCAACGCCACGCTTGGGGCAGCCGTGCCCGTCGGGTATCCGGCGAGCAGCCCGCGGGTCCGGGCCGGCCACAGCAGGGCCGCTGCCGCGACGGCCACCGCCGGTCCGAACTGGGTCAGTTGGACGACCTCCGCGGGGACGCCGACGGCAGGCTGCACGGCACCCAGTGCCCCGGCCGCCACGAAGGCGACCGCCAGAAAGAGCCCGGCCTGTGCTTTCCACTGCTTTCTCTTCTCCATGAGTTCGACAATGCCGGGCATTCGGCGGGCGCGGACTGCACCTGCTTGCCCATTGGGGCTGTACCCAGCACCACCCCTCCGACCGGCCCCTGCGGGTCCAGGTGGCGGTCAGCGCGGACTCCTCGTCTGTGCCGACGCGTCCAGGAGGGTCCGGACAGGATCGAGACGCGGCCGAGGGAGGAAGTCCGTGCGCCGTGCGATAGTGACCGGATGCTCAAACTGATCGGCAGGTACGCGGAGTTGTCGCGGATCGGCGCCCTGATCGCAGGTTTCGGGGAGAGCGGCGGACCCGCCGTGGTCGACATCACCGGGGACGCCGGGATCGGAAAGAGCCGTCTGCTGGGTGAGGTGTGCTCCCAGGCAGTGCACAGCGGGATGTCCGTACTGCGCGGCAGGGCCACGGAGTTCGAGCGGCACACCCCGTTCCAGGCGTTCACGGACGCGTTCGCGGACCTCGACGGGCCCGAGCTCATGCGCACCGGCGCCGCCGTGTTCGCGGAGGCCGCGCCCGTGGTGTGCGGAGTCTCCCACGCCCCTTCCGGGGCCCCTGGAGCGGCTGACCGCTTCGGGGTCTACCGCGCGGTCGCGCGTGTGCTGGCCAGCCTCGCGAGCCGTGCCGGGGGCCGAGGACTGCTGGTGGCGCTGGACGATCTGCACTGGGCAGACCCGGCGTCACTGGAACTGCTGGACCACCTCGTGCGGCATCCGGTGGGCGGCCGGGTGCTGCTCGTCGTGGCACGCAGGGACCGCCAGTCGCCGACCCCGCTGACCGCCGCGCTCACCCGTGGAATCGACAGCGGTGTCGTGGTTCCCATGGAGCTCGGTCCCCTGTCCGAGCGGGAGTCGCTCACCGGACTCGCCACCGACCTACCGCCCGGGGACGCCGCGGAACTGTTCGCGGCCAGCGAGGGCAATCCGCTGTATCTGCTGTCCCTGCTCCATGCCTACCGCAGCGGCGCCGCGCTGCCGGGTGCCTCGCGCACTGCCCGGGACGGCGACCTCGCCGGGGTCCCGAGCGGTCTGCGGGCCCTGCTGCTGGACGAGCTCACTCCGCTGAGCGGGGCCGAGCGCCGTACCCTCGAGACGGTGGCGGTGCTCGGCGATCACGCGACTCCGGAAATGCTGGCGTCGGCCACGGGTCACGGTGACCGCGAGCTGGACGAGTTGACCGGTGCTCTGACACGGCGTGACCTGCTGCGTCCCGCCCCGGGTGACCGGTGGACGCTGCGGCACCCGGTGCTCAGGGCCCTGGTGTACGAGACCACCGCGGCCCATGAGCGTTCGCGGATCCACCGCCATGCGGCGGACGAACTGGCCAGGTCCGGCGCGTCGGCAGCGGAGCGCGCCCACCACGTGGAGCGGTCGCTGACCGGCTGGGACCCGGCGGCGGCCGGGGTGCTCACTGAAGCGGCCGACCGCCTCGCGCACACGGCACCGGCCACCGCCGCACATCTGCTCGACGTCGTCCTGCGTCTGCTGCCTCAAGCCTCCGAGCACTCCCGTCGGCGTGCTGAGCTGACGCTGGCCAGGGCTCGTGCCCTCGGTGTCTGCGGTCGTCTTCGGGAAAGCCGTGACCTGCTGCACCACGTGATCGACTCGTTCTGCGCCGAGGACCCGTCACTGCGCGCGGACGCGATCGCTCAGTGCGCCGTGATGGAGCGGCACCTAGGGCACTCCCCGGAGGCCTCCGCACTGCTGCGCCGTGAGCTCGCGCGCGACCCGGGCCCGTCGCCCGGCCAGCGGAGGTCCCTGGCGCTCGCGCTGGGCGTGTCCGCGCTGATGGCCGGGACCTACCCCGCCGTACGCGACGAGCTGGCGGGTGCCCTCGCCGGCGCCCGTACCCACGACGACCCCACCGGCGAGGCCGCCACGCTGGCCCTGTGCGCGCTCGGCGAGGCCTATGAAGGCGAGACGGCGGCGGCCCGCCGGTTCGCCGACGAGGCGGCCCTGCTGACCGACGGGCTGACCGACCCCGCACTCACCGGGCAGTGCGAGTCACTCGTGTGGCTGAGCTGGTCGGAGACCATTCTGGAGCGCTACGCCGCCGCCGAACGGCACGCCGAACGCGGTCTGGCCATCGCCCGCCGGAGCGGTCAGCTCTATCTGCTGCCGCATCTGCTGATGAGCAGGGCCTATGTCCAGCTCAGCACCTGCCGGCTCCCCCGCGCGCTCCAGTCGGCCGATGAGGCGGAGTCCATCGCACGGGGCATCGGGGACAGCGAACTGCTGACGTTCACCCTGTCGTTCGCCCCGCTGATCGTCCTCGCCGCCGGGCAGCTCGGGGACGCACGCGCGATGGCGGTCGCCGAGGAGGCCGTCACAACGGCCGGTGCGAGCGACAGCTGGTGGGCGTCACTGGCGTGGTGCATCCTCGGCCAGACGGCACTCGTGAACGGCGATCCGCAGCGCGCCGAGGAAGCCGTTCTCCGAGCAGGCGGCGGAGCGCGGCTCGCCCGGGTGCAACCCTCGATACGTCCCGCCCAGCTGGAGTTGCTGGTCGCCACCGCGCTGGCGGGCGGTCGCCTGGACCAGGCCGAGAGATGGGCGGCCCGCGCCACCGAGGAGGCCGAGCGGCTGGATCTCGGCGGCCAGCGAGCGGCGGCGCTGCGTGCGTCGGCCGCGCTCGCCGAGCACCGGGGCGACGGAGGTACCGCGCTTCGCCTGCTCGACGAGGCGGTGCGGGAGTACACCGCCATGGGGGCCACCCTGTGGGAGGCCTACTCCCTGCTGCACGGGGTCGTCCTGGCGCGGTCCGCGGGCGACGGTGCGCGCGCCGCCGCGATGTGGCGGCGGGCGCGGCACCTCGCCGACGTCGGCGGGGCACGTCTGCTGGTCGACCTGGCCGACCTGATCCGACCGCGGGAAGCGGGCGAGGACCACGAAGGCCAGGCGGTGCCGGCGGAGCCGGCCCGGCTGACGGCACGTGAGCGGGAGATCGCCGGGCTGGTGGCCCAAGGGTTCACCAACACCCGGATCGCCGCCGACCTCTTCCTCTCCGCCAAGACCGTCGAAGGCCATCTGACCCGGATCTTCCGCAAGCTGCGCATCACCTCGCGGGCAGACCTCCCGGCGGTGCTGGCCGACCTGCCGGAGCCGGTCCAGCGGTGAACGGGATCACGTGGGATCGGGTGAGCAAGGTCGTCCGCGCTTACGTACGTAGGGGCAGCCAGCCATCTCCGGAGGACCCCCATGGCCGAAGCCGGCAGCAATGTCACCGAGCTCTTCCGCGCGTCCACGGCGCACAGCCCGTCGTACTTCACCCTCAGCAGGGCGGGGGCGGCCGGGCAGGGCGGGGCGGGTAGCGGGCCGGGGATCACCGACTTCTGTATCCCGTGCAACCCCTACTTCCCGACGCCGGCGATGTTCGAAGACCTGGGCGAGCGACTGCGGGACATCCTCACGTACTACCCGAGCAGTGCGGACACCATCACCGCCGAGCTGTGCTCGGTCCTCGGCCTCAATCCGCAGACGGTCGCCATGGGCAACGGCTCGACCGAGCTGATCACCTGGATCGATCATCTGCTGGTGCGCGAGTCGCTCGCGGTACCGGTGCCGACCTTCGGCCGTTGGACGGATCAGCCGATGGAGACCGGCAAACGGGTCGACATGTTCCCGCTGCCGGAGGCGAACGGGTTCGCGCTTGATCCGGCGTCGTTCGTGGACTTCGTGCGCAGCCGAGGTTCCCGTACGGCGGTGATCTGCAACCCCAACAATCCCGACGGCGGTCTGCTGCCCCGGCACGGGGTGCTGGCCCTCCTCGACCAGCTCCAGGACCTGGACCTGGTCGTGGTGGACGAGTCGTTCCTGGAGTTCGCCGACGCGGAGGCGGACTCCAGCGTGGTCGCCGACGCCGTACTGCGACCCAACACGATCGTGCTGCGCAGTCTCGGCAAGAACTTCGGTCTGCACGGAGTGCGCTTCGGGTATCTGGTCGCCAACCCGGGTCTGGCGGGGCGGATCCGTGCGGCGCTGCCCAAGTGGAACCTCAACTCCTTCGCGGAGACGGTGGTCTTCATGCTGAAGGAGCATCAGATGGAGTACGGGCAGAGTCTGCGTCTGGTGCAGCGCGACCGCCAGGAGATGATCTGGCAGCTCAGCCGGCTGCCGGGGCTCACGGTCTACCCCTCGCAGGGGAACTTCGTCTATGTTCGGCTGCCCGAGGGGGTGGACGGGGCCGTGCTGCGTGACCGGCTGCTGGAGGAGTACGGCGTCCTGGTGCGGGAGTGCGGAAACAAGATCGGCAGTTCCAGTCGCTATCTGCGGCTCGTGGTGCGCCCCCAGGCCGATGTGCAGCGGCTGGTGGCGGGGCTCGAGCGCACGATGTACGCGCCCGCCGCGCCGCAGCCGCAGCGGCCGATGGCGATCCCGGTACCGTCCCAGGCGCCGGTGGCGGTCTCGTACCAGGGGCCGGTGCCGGTGCCCGCGCAGGGGCCGGGTCCGATGCCCGCACTGGCCCTGCCCTACAACTCGGGCGCCTACGGCTCAGGCCCCTACGGTTCGGGCACGGCTGCCGTCGACCGGCTGGTGAGCGGCGCCTGACGGGTACGCCTCGCGAAATCCGGTTGCCCCGCGCCTCGTGCCGCTGCTGAGGTGACCGCATGGATCACGATGAGCTGCTGGCACGCTATGACCGCCAGATGCGGCGGCAGGCACCGGCCGACGGGCCCGGGGCACGGGTCGAACGGGTCGGTGATGTCGTCCGGCACATCGCCGCAACCGGCGGCGACGGATGGAACGGGATCGTCTGGTCGGATCTGGACGAGTCCACGGCGGACGCGGCCATCGCGGAGCAGCTGCGGTACTTCGAGTCGCTCGGACGCGAGTTCGAGTGGAAGGTGTACGGGCACGACCGGCCGGGCGATCTGGCGAAGCGGTTGGTCGCGGCCGGGTTCGTCTCCGATGACGAGGAGACTCTGCTGGTCGCCGACACGCACACGCTCACCGCCGATACCGATGCACCGGACGGGCTGGTGCTGCGGGAGGTGACGGACGCGGCCGGAGTCGACCTCGTGGCCCAAGTCCATGAGCGGGTGTTCGGGCGGGACGCCGCCTGGCTGCGCGTGCACCTGATGGCGCAGCTCGCCGCCACCCGGCCCACCTCGATCGCGGTGCTGGCGATGGCGGGCGGCGAGCCGGTCGCGGCGTCGCGGGTGGATCTGCCGGTGGGACGGGATTTCGCCGGGCTGTACGGCGGGGGAACGCTGGCCGAGTGGCGGGGTCGCGGGGTCTACCGGGCCATGGTCCACTTCCGGGCCCGGATCGCCGACGCCCGGGGCCACCGCTTCCTCCAGGTGGACGCGCTGCCCACGAGCAGGCCGATCCTGCGGCGGCTGGGGTTCACCGCGCTGGGTACCACGACACCGTACGTCCGCCGCCCGGGGACGCCCGCGACACGCACCGGCTGAGACCGCCGCGACTGAGGTTCCGTCCGCTTTTGCGAAAACCGCAAAGAGGCGCACACTGGGCTGGGTGGACACCGAACTGGAGCGGATCATCGACGGCATCGGGCCGCGGCTGCGTACGCTGCGCCGGGACCGAGGACTCACGCTGGAGGCACTGGCGGCCACGACCGGCATCTCGGTGAGCACCCTGTCCCGTCTCGAATCAGGCGTCCGGCGCCCGACCCTGGACCTGCTCATCCCGCTTGCACGGGCGCACCGTGTCGCACTCGACCAACTGGTGGCCGCACCGGCCACCGGTGACCCCCGCGTCCATCTGACGCCCCTGCGCAGGCACGACGGCAGCGTCATCGTGCCTTTGACCCAGTACCCGGGCCGGGTACAGGTGTTCAAGCAGGTGCTGGCTCCCGGCGAGCGGAAACCGAAGCCGGTGACCCACGAGGGATATGAATGGCTCTACGTCCTCGCGGGCGAACTGCGCCTCCTCATCGGGGACCGCGAGTCCACGCTCCGCCCGGGTGAGGCCGCCGAGTTCGACACCAGGGAACCCCACTGGTTCGGTCCGGCGAACGACTCCGCCGTGGAGATCCTGCATCTGTTCGGACCACGCGGCGACCAGGCCGTCATCCGCACCGATGCCTCCGCAGGCGATCCCTGACCGCCGGCTCCGCCCATCACGTACCGGACCGCACACACCGGACCCGGTCGAAGGATCAGTCCGTGGACAGTCCGGCCGCCGCGCGCGCCAGGGCCTGGAGGACGGTGCTGAGCAGCGGGTGCGTCTCGGCTCCACGCCGCACCGCCGCGAAGACCCGCCGGGTGGCCGCCGGGCCCGCCACGGGAAGGACGACGGTGTCCTTCAGCTCCATGCCGCGCAGAGCGGACCGCGGGACGAGGGCCACGCCCGCGCCCGCGCCCGCGAGGGCCACCACGGCGCGGAAGTCGTCGGACGAGTGGGTCAGTCTGGGTTCGAAGCCGGCGAGCTCGCAGGCGCGGAGCATCACGTCGTGGCACGGGTTGCCCGGGTACTGGCCGATCCAGTCGCTGTCGGCCAGGTCGGCCAGCCGCACGCGCGTGGTGTCGGCCAGCGGGTGGCCGCAGTGCAGCACCGCGTCGAAGGGCTCGGCGTAGAGCGGGACACGGGCGAGGCGTCGGTCGCTCTCGCGGGGCGCGCCGCGGTACTCGACCGCGAGCGCGAGATCCGCCTCGCCGTCGAGCACCATGGGCAGGCTCGCGTCGCCCTCGGCGTCCCTGACCCTGACACGGATGCCGGGGTGCTCATCGCTGAGTCGGCCGATCGCGGGGGCGAGTACCTCGGCGATGCCGGTGGCGAAGGAGGCGACGGTGACCTCCCCGACGGCGCCGCCCTCGTATGCCGCCAGCTCCGCCTCGGCCCGTTCGAGCTGGGCGAGCACGGTGTGGGCGTGGCCGAGCAGGATCTCGCCCGCCGCGGTGAGCCGGACTCCGCGACCGCTGCGGATGAGCAGCGTGTGGCCGCTCTCCTGCTCCAGGGCGGTGAGCTGCTGGGAGACGGCCGATGGGGTCAGATAGAGCGCTGCGGCAGCGGCGGTCACCGTGCGGTGGTCCGCCACTGCGCGCAGAATGCGGAGCCTGCGCGGGTCGATCACCCAGCCATTGTCGCTCGCGCGTCGACAAAGGCGGCAACCGCGCGCTCCACGTCCTCGGTGGAGTGCGCGGCGGAGAGCTGGACGCGGATGCGCGCCTGGCCCATCGGCACCACCGGGTACGAGAAGCCGATCACGTACACCCCGCGCTCCAGGAGCAGCTCGGCCATACGGCCGGCCTCGGCGGCGTCCCCGATCATGACTGGGGCGATCGGGTGGTCTCCGGGCAGGATCTCGAAGCCCGCCTCGGTCATCTTCGAGCGGAACAGCGCGGTGTTCGCCGCGAGCTTCTCGCGGAGGTCGCCGGCCGATTCGAGCAGGTCGAGGACCTTGAGGGAGGCGGCGGCGATGACCGGTGCGAGGGAGTTCGAGAACAGGTACGGCCGGGAGCGCTGGCGCAGCAGCTCCACGATCTCGGCGCGGGCCGCGACATAGCCGCCGGACGCGCCGCCGAGGGCCTTGCCGAGAGTGCCGGTGATGATGTCGACCCGATCCATCACTCCGTGCAGCTCGGGGGTCCCCCGGCCGCCGGGGCCGACGAAGCCGACGGCGTGCGAGTCGTCCACCATCACCATGGCGTCGTAGCGGTCGGCGAGGTCGCAGATCTCGGTCAGAGGGGCGACATAGCCGTCCATGGAGAACACGCCATCGGTGACGATCAGCTTGCGCCGCGCACCGCTCGCGGACGCCTCCTTCAGCCTGGCCTCCAGTTCGGCCATGTCGCGGTTGGCGTAGCGGTAGCGGACGGCCTTCGACAGACGGATGCCGTCGATGATGCTGGCGTGGTTGAGGGCGTCCGAGATGACCGCGTCCTCGGCGCCGAGCAGGGTCTCGAAGACGCCGCCGTTGGCGTCGAAGCAGGAGGAGTAGAGGATCGTGTCCTCCTGGCCGAGGAAGGCGGACAGCCTGCGCTCCAGCTCCTTGTGGACCTCCTGGGTGCCGCAGATGAAGCGGACGGACGCCATTCCGTAGCCCCAGCGGTCCAGGGCCTCCTTGCCCGCGGCGATGATCTCGGGGTGGTCGGCGAGCCCGAGGTAGTTGTTGGCGCAGAAGTTCAGCACCGCACCGGGGGCACCGCCCGCGGTGACGGCCACGGATGCGGACTGGGGCGTGCCGATGACGCGCTCGGGCTTGTGCAGCCCGGCGGCGCGGATCTCGTCAAGGGTGGCGCGGAGGTCGTCGCGTACGGACGCGTACATGTGTGGGTCTCCTGTGGGCGGTGCTGTGTGGTCGCTGCGGAAGGGGTGCCGACACCTGGCCGGTGAGCGGAACCCTGGTGACTCCGTGGGTCAGGCGGTCCAGTCGAGGATGATCTTGCCACTGCGGGCGGTGGCCGCCTCGTCGAAGGCCGCTTCGAAGTCCTGGAACCCGTACTTGCCCGTGATCACGGGGTTGAGGTCGAGTCCGCCCTCCAGGAGGACCGTCATCGCGTACCAGGTCTCGAACATCTCTCGGCCGTAGATCCCCTTGATGGTGATCATCGAGGTGACGATCTTGGACCAGTCGACGGGGAACTCCTGCGCGGGAAGCCCCAGCATCGCGATCCGGCCGCCGTGGGTCATGTTGTCGATCATGTCGCGGACCGCCTCCGGGCGGCCGGACATCTCCAGACCGATGTCGAAGCCCTCCTTCAGCCCCAGGGTGCGCTGAGCCTCGGCGATGTCGGACTCTGCGACGTTGACCGCGAGGGTGGCGCCGACCTTGCGGGCCAGTGCGAGGCGCGGCTCACTCACGTCCGTGATCACGACGTTGCGGGCTCCGGCGTGCCGGGCGACGGCCGCCGCCATGACCCCGATCGGGCCCGCGCCGGTGATCAGGACGTCCTCGCCGACCAGAGGGAAGGAGAGCGCGGTGTGCACGGCGTTGCCGAACGGGTCGAAGATCGCGGCGATGTCCGGGTCGACCTCGGTGCGGTGCACCCAGACGTTGGACGCGGGCAGGGACACGTACTCGGCGAACGCTCCATCGCGTCCGACGCCGAGCCCGACCGTGCTGCGGCACAGGTGGCGGCGGCCCGCGAGGCAGTTTCGGCACTTTCCGCAGACCAGGTGGCCTTCGCCGCTGACCAGGTCGCCGACGGCGATGTCCTGGACGTCGGAGCCGATGGCCGCGACCTCGCCGACGAACTCGTGTCCGACGACAAGCGGAGTGGTGATCGTCTGCTGCGCCCAGCCGTCCCAGGAGCGGATATGGAGGTCGGTGCCGCAGATGCCGGTGCGGAGCACCTTGATCAGCACATCGCCGGGGCCGTATTCCGGCTCGGGTACGTCCATGAGCCACAGCCCGGGCTCGGCGTGCTGCTTGACGAGTGCCTTCATGGTGCGGCTCCAGGCATTGCGGGGTGGGACTTGTCGACCAGGCACGATGCACGGATCGGTCCGGTCGTCCGGTCAGGGAACGCGCACCAATCTGCCGACCTTGAACCGCCCAGTCCATCGAGGATTTCTTAAGCGGGTCCACAGGAGATCTTCATACGGACCAGCGCCCGGCCGCTCGCCGGGCTGCCGGTGCCGTCCAACTCCGCTGCAGGGAAAGGTCTCTGGGCGTTCCCCTGGTCAGGGCCTCACCGCGGGGGCCGGCGGCGTCCCACCGCCCCAGGCCCCGTACTCCGTGCGGGTGGCGCGGACGGGCCGGCGGCGGACCGTCCCCTCAGGGATCGGGGTCGTCCAGGAAGGCTCCGACAGCACGGCGGAACGCCTCGGGGTCGTCCATCCAGGGGTAGTGCCCCGCACCCGGCTGGACGACCGTCCTGGCATGGGGGAACAGCGCGGCGACCTCGGCCGCCCGGGCCGGGGTGGGACCGCCGTCGTACTGGCCCGCGAGCACCAGGACAGGCGCGTCGAGCGCTGCGAGGGACCGTACGGTGGCGGGCGGATCGAAGGCGCCGTCCGCGTAGTAGACGACCCGTGCCTGGTGGTTCGACTGGTGGGCGTCGGCCGCGGCGTGCGCCTGGGCGGCGCCGTCCCAGCGGCCGTACATGAACGGCACGATGTCCGACCACAGGTCGTCCAGCGCGCCACCGCACAGGAACGCCTCCCACGCGGCCCGCCCGGACTCGTACCAGGGCTCGCCCGCACGCAGGGCGATGGCGTCGCGCCAGTCCTGCTCGGTGGCGTCGACTCCGACGGCCCGGGTGCCGGGTGTGACGAGGGTCAGGGTGCGTACGCGCAGCGGGTGGGCGGCGGCGTACAGCACCGCGAGGTTGCCGGAGGCCGAGTGCCCGAGGATGTCCATACGGTCCAGGCGCAGATGCTCGCGCAGTGCCTCGACGTCGTCGGCGAGGCGGTCGCATCGGTACGACCCGGGGTCGGACGGCAGGGCCGAGTCACCCGTGCCGCGCAGGTCCAGCCGGACGAGGCGGCGATGGGCGCTGAGCCCTCCGAGGTCGCCGAGGTAGGCGGAGGCCCGCATTGGACCGCCGGGCAGACAGATCAGCGGCTCGCCCGTCCCTTCGAGGTGGTAGGCGAGCGCGGTCCCGTCGTATGCGCTGAACACCGGCATAACGCGATCTTCGCCGCGCCCCCGCGATCACGCCAGTGCAGCAGCCCGTGGAGTCTTGACGCCCGGCCGGACGCCTGGATTACTGATTCCGAACCGCACGACCGAATGATCGGTCGACCGCTTCGCTCATCACCTGCCAGCTGGACACGGGAGTCTTCCGGATGACCGACCCGACGCACATGACGCGACCGCCCACGGATCTCTTCGACGCCGGGGAGCGGCTGAGCCGCGAGGAGTTGCGGACGCTCCAGTCGGAGCGGCTGCGGGCGACCCTGCGTCACGCGTACGAGAACGTCGGCTTCTACCGCGAGGCGTTCGACAAGGCCGGGCTGCGGCCCGATGACTGCCGCTCCCTGGAGGACCTGTCCCGTTTCCCGTTCACCACCAAGGCCGACCTGCGGGACCACTACCCTTTCGGGATGTTCGCGGTCGAGCCGTCGCGGGTGCGGCGCGTGCACGCCTCCAGCGGTACGACCGGGCGCCCCACCGTGGTCGGCTACACCGACCGCGACCTCGACACCTGGGCGGACGTGGTGGCCCGCTCGATCCGGGCGGCGGGCGGGCGCCCCGGGCACAAGGTCCATGTGGCGTACGGGTACGGGTTGTTCACGGGCGGACTCGGCGCGCACTACGGCGCCGAGCGGCTCGGCTGCACGGTCATCCCGGCCTCGGGCGGGATGACGGCCCGCCAGGTCCAGCTGATCCAGGACTTCCAGCCCGAGATCATCATGGTGACGCCTTCGTACATGCTCACACTGCTGGACGAGTTCGAGCGGCAGGGCGTCGATCCCCGCTCGACCTCGCTGAAGGTCGGGATCTTCGGCGCGGAGCCGTGGACCGAGGAGATGCGGCGGGAGATCGAGGGGCGGTTCGCCATCGACGCCGTGGACATATACGGCCTCTCCGAGGTGATCGGGCCGGGTGTGGCGCAGGAGTGCGTGGAGACCAAGGACGGGCTGCACATCTGGGAGGACCACTTCTATCCGGAGGTCGTGGACCCGTTCACGGGAGAGGTGCTGCCGGACGGCGCGGAGGGCGAGCTGGTGTTCACCTCGCTCACCAAAGAGGCCATGCCGGTCATCCGCTACCGGACCAGGGACCTGACCCGGCTGCTGCCGGGGACGGCGCGGGTGTTCCGGCGTATGGAGAAGGTGACCGGACGCAGCGACGACATGATCATTCTGCGCGGTGTGAACCTCTTCCCCACCCAGATCGAGGAGATCGTGCTGCGTACGCCGGGTGTCGCCCCGCACTTCCAGCTGCGGTTGGCGAAGGAGGGCCGGATGGACGCCCTGACCGTACGGGCCGAGGCCCGTACGGACGCGTCGTCAGAGCAGCGGACGGCGGCGGCGGGACTGATCGCGACGGCTGTGAAGGAAACGATCGGGGTCTCGGTGGCGGTGGAGGTGGTGGATCCGGAGACCCTGGAGCGCTCGGTCGGCAAGATCAAACGGATCGTGGACCTGCGGTAGGACGGCGGACGCGCCCTGGCCGGTCGCGTTGGGTCATCGCCATGAGCGGCCGTCATCGTCTGGCGGCGGCGGTCCGCGCGGTCAGGGGCTGAAGGAGAGGAAGACAAAGGCGGCGAACAGCACCAGGTGCACTCCGCCTTGGAGGAGGGTGGCCCGTCCGGGCACCACCGTGAGGACGCTGACCAGGGCGGTGAGCGCCAACAGAACCATATGGGTGGCGTCCTCGCCGAGGATCAGCGGGCCGGGCAGCCAGATGGTGGCCAGTGCGATCGCTGGGATGGTCAGCCCGATACTGGCGATGGCGGAGCCATAGGCCAGGTTGAGGCTGGTCTGCATGCGGTCGCGGCGTGCTGCGCGTACGGCTGCCAGGGTTTCGGGCATCAGCACCATCAGGGCGATGACCACGCCGACGACCGACTTCGGCAGCCCCGCAGAGCCGACGCCCTGCTCGATGGCGGGCGAGACGAGTTTGGCGTCCCCGACGACGGCCACGAGCGCCACGAAGAGCAGCGCGAGACTCCACCAGGTCATCCTCAGCGTGGGCGGCGGGACGTGTTCGTCGGGGCCGCTTTCCTGCCCGTCCCGGGCGACGGGCAGGAAGTAGTCGCGGTGCCTGACGGTCTGTACCGCGACGAAGAGCCCGTAGAGGCAGAGCGAGGCCACGGCGGCGAACGTCAGCTGCGCCTGGGTGAACTGCGGACCCGGATGGCTCGTGGTGAAGGTGGGCAGGACCATCGTCATGGTGGCGAGGGTGCAGACCGTGGCCAGCGCCCCGCCCGAACCCTCGGCGTGGAACACGGCGACCCGCTTGCGCAGGGCGGTGACCAGCACGCACAGGCCCACGATCCCGTTGCAGGTGATCATGACAGCGGCGAACACGGTGTCCCTGGCGTACGTGGCCGCCTTCGCGCCGCCGCCCGCCATCAGGGTGACGATGAGCCCGACTTCGATGACGGTGACGGCCACGGCGAGTACCAGGGAGCCGAAGGGCTCCCCCACCCGGAGCGCGATGACTTCGGCATGGTGGACCGCCGCGAGGACCGCGCCGACCAGGCAGGCACCGACCAGCGCGACGGCGAAACCCGGCAGGGAGCGGCCCCAGCCCAGGATGAGGGCGACCGCCGCGGCGACAGGCACCCAGGTGGTCCACCGCGCCGCCGCGACTGCCGTACCGGTCTTCATGCGGCCACGCTGCCAGGCGGGCCCTCGGCGCGCTCGGAGTGATGCGCCGATGGGGGCCGGGACGTGCTCTTCCCGGGTCGCTTCCCGGACCGGCGCCGTCCCTGTCGTACCGGGCGTACGTGGATCACTCCGGCAAGGCAGTCCGGGGCCTCCCCGGAGCCCCGAGTCCCCGCCGGCAGGGGGAAGGGCCCGGAGAGATGCGCGAGCCGGGCGGGACTCCGGGAACGGCCCGGCGCCCCCGTAGCGGGGCCGGTCACAGCGCGCGGTCGCGGCCCTCCCAGTACGGATCACGCAGCCGGCGCTTGTAGAGCTTGCCGTTGGGGTCGCGGGGCAGCACATCGATGAAGTCGATGCTCTTGGGGCGCTTGTACCCGGCGAGCCGCTCCGCGCAGTGGGCGAGGATCTCCGCGGCCAGGGCCGGGCCGGGTATCTGCCCGTCCTCCGGTTCCACGACGGCCTTGACCTCCTCGCCCCAGTCGGTGTTCGGGATGCCGAAGGCGGCCGCGTCGGCCACGGCGGGGTGGCTGAGCAGCACGGCTTCGATCTCGGCGGGATAGACGTTGACGCCGCCCGAGATGATCATGTCGATCTTGCGGTCGCGGAGGAAGAGGTAGCCCTCCTCGTCGATGAGGCCGAGGTCCCCGACCGTGAAGTAGTCGCCGATGCGGTTCTTGCGGGTCTTGGCCTCGTCCTTGTGGTAGCTGAACCCGCCGGTCGACATCTTCATGTAGACCGTGCCGAGTTCGCCCGGGGGCAACCGTTTTCCGTCGTCGTCGAAGACGGCGAGTTCGCTGATGGGCCAGGCCCTGCCGACCGTGCCGGGCTTCTTCAGCCAGTCCTCCGCGGTGGCGAAGGCACCACCGCCCTCGCTCGCGGCGTAGTACTCCTCCACACAGGCACCCCACCAGTCGATCATCGCCCGCTTGACATGGTCGGGGCAGGGAGCCGCACCGTGGATGGCGTGCCTCATGGACGACACGTCGTAGCGGCCGCGTATGTCTTCGGGGAGGGCGAGCAGCCGGTGGAACTGGGTCGGCACCATATGGGTGTGAGTGCAGGCGCGGGTGTCGATCAGCCGGAGCATCTCTTCAGGGGTCCACTTGTCCATCACCACCAGTTGGTGGCCGATGTGCAGCGACGCGCCCGCGAATTGGAGTACGGCCGTGTGGTAGAGCGGTGAGCAGACCAGATGGACGTTGCCGTCGAAGGGCCGGATACCGAAGATGCCGAGGAAGCCACCGAGGTAGGTCTCCTCGGGGAGTTTGCCGGGCAGCGGGCGGCGTATGCCGCGGGGCCTGCCGGTCGTGCCCGATGTGTAGTTCATGACCCAGCCGAGAGTGCGGTCGGCGGGCTCGGAATCGGACCGGCCGTCGAGCAGTTCGGGGTACGGCCGGAAGCCACTGACCTTGCCGACGGCGTAGCGGTGGCTCTCGGGCAGCTTGGCCTCGTCCGCCGCGGCTCTGGCCGTGGCGGCGAAGCGCTGGTGAGCGATGAGCACCTTGGCACCGGAGTCGGCGATGATCCAGGCGATCTCGGGTCCGACGAGGTGGTGGTTGACGGGGACGAGATAGAAGCCGGCCTGGGTGGCGGCGAGGTACGCGGTGAGGAACGCCACGCCGTTGGGAAGCACGACCGCGAAGGCGTCGCCCCGTTCGAGTCCCGCCGCGCGCAGTCCATGGACCAGGCGGTTGGCGTCGGCGAGCAGGCGGCCCGCCGTCCATTCCTCGCCGTCCGGCGCGATCAGCACGACCCGGCCGGGGTCGGCCGCCGCCTGGGCCCAGAAGCCTCCGGGGGTCTGCGTGAGGGACGACGCTCCCGACTGCTCACTCATGATGCGCTCCTTCCGGTCCTTCCGGCGATGCGGCTCATGCGGTCCACGGCACGCTCGAATCCGCGGGTGAGCTCGTCGAAGACCTGCTGGACGCTGCGTTCGGTGGTCATCCGTCCGACGATCTGGCCGACCGGCGTGCCGAGCAGCGGTTCGACCTCGTACCTCTGGATACGGGAGACGGCTTCGGCGACAAGCAGCCCCTGGAGGGGCATCGGCAGCGCGCCGGGCCCTGCCGGGTCGTCCCAGGCGTCGGTCCACTCGGTCCGCAGCTGGCGGGCGGGCTTGCCGGTCAGAGCGCGGGAGCGGACGGTGTCGGCGGAGCCCGCGGCGAGCAGTTTCCGGGTGAGGGCCGGGGAGTGGAGATCGGCCTCGTTGGTGGTGAGCCAGATCGAGCCCAGCCAGACGCCCTGGGCGCCGAGCGCGAGCCCCGCCGCGATCTGCTCGCCGCTGCCTATTCCCCCCGCCGCCAGCACCGGCAGGGGCGCGACGGTGTCGACCACTTCGGGGGTGAGCACCATGGAGGCGATCTCGCCGGTGTGGCCGCCCGCCTCGTAGCCCTGGGCGACGACGACGTCGATTCCGGCCTCGGCGTGGCGGCGGGCGTGGCGGGCGCTGCCGGCGAGGGCGGCGACGAGAATCCCGTGGTCATGGGCGCGGGCGATGACATCGGGTGGCGGGGAGCCGAGGGCGTTGGCGAGCAGCTTGATCGGATAGTCGAAGGCCACGTCGAGCTGGCTGCGGGCCACTTGCTCCATCCAGCCGGTGATACGCCAGCCTGAGGCCTCGCCTTCGGCGAGTGCGGGGACGCCGTGCTTGGCGAGGGTCTCTTCGACGAATCGGCGGTGCCCGTCGGGGATCATGGCCTCGATGTCGGCTTCCGTGACGCCTTCGACCTTCTTGGCGGGCATCACGACATCGAGGCCGTAGGGCTTCCCGTCGGTGTGCTCCTGCATCCAGTCGAGGTCGCGGGCGAGGTCGCCGGGCGCGGTGTAGCGGACCGCGCCGAGCACCCCGAAGCCCCCTGCCCTGGTGATCGCGGCGGCGACCGCGGGGAACGGCGTGAAGCCGAAGATGGCGTGCTGTACACCCAGTCTCTTGCTCAGCTCCGTCTCCATGGGCGCAGGATGCCGCAGCGGAACGTCCGAGGGAAGAGATTTTCTGATGCAGTGTCAGATCTGCTGGACGCCTCCGCCGTGTGCGCCTCGTACCCCCGGGGCCCCTCGTGGTGAAGGATCCTGTGCAGGAAGACCGCGCCACGACGGGAATCAGCCGCGTCGGCCAGGTGGCGGACACCGGTACGGGGAGGTGCTCTGTTGATGCCGTCCGTCCCGGAGGGGTCCGGGTCCGAGGCCGGGTCGGCCACCGTGGGCGGGGCGGCGGCTCCGGGGGCGACCCTGCGCCATGGGACGCCGGAGCAGGCCGGTCTGATCGGGGCACAGCTCGACCGGCTGGTCGCCGCCGCCGAGTCGTACCTCTCCCCCATGACCGCCGAGACGCCCTCGCCCTCCGAGACGCACTCCACCCCTGCGATCTCCCCGCCCAGGCACCCCTGGTACGCGGGGGCGGTGCTGCTCGCCGGTCGCGGGGACACGGTCGCCCTCCACCGGGCGATCGGCACGGCGGTGCGGTACGCGGCGTACGACGAGGAACACGACCAGGGCGTGGAGCTCCCCGCGGACCAGTGGATCCCGATGACACCGGACACGGTCTTCGATCTGGCGTCCCTGTCCAAACTGTTCACCTCGGTACTGGCCGTGCAGCAGCTCGAACGGGGGGCGCTGGACCTCGGCGAGCGGGTCGCGTCCTACCTCCCGGAGTTCGGGGAGGCGGGCAAGCAGGACATCACGGTGCGCCAACTGCTCACCCATACGGCCGGGTTCCGTGCCTGGCTCCCGCTGTACGAGGAACCCACGCGGGAGGCGCGGCTGCGGCGCCTGTGGCAGGAGGCACCCGCGTATCCGCCCGGCACGAAGTACCTCTACTCCGATCTCACCATGATCGCGCTTCACCTCCTTCTGGAGAAGGTCACCGGTCGCGGCCTGGAGGCCCTGCTCCGTGACGAGATCACCGCTCCGCTCGGGATGCGGCGCACACGGTTCAATCCGCCCCCTTCCTGGAAGCCCTCCGTCGCGGCGACGGAGGACGCCCGACCCCCGTGGTCGGGGCTGGACCGGGGGCTGGTGTGGGGTGAGGTGCACGACGAGAACGCCTGGGCTCTCGGCGGTGTCGCGGGCCACGCCGGCGTGTTCTCCCGCGCCTGGGACCTGGCCGTGCTCGCGCGCACCCTGCTGAACGGCGGGGTGCACGGGCGGGCCAGGATCCTCGACCGCGAGTCCGTCGAGCTGATGTTCACGGACTTCAACACGCGCTTCCCCGGTGATGCGCACGGCCTCGGCATCGAGCTGTACCAGCACTGGTACATGGGCGCCATGGCCACCCCGCGCAGCGCCGGGCACACCGGATTCACCGGCACCAGCCTCGTCCTGGACCCGACCACAGACACGTTCCTCGTGATGCTCGGCAACTCCGTCCACCCGGTGCGCACCTGGCGCTCCGGCAGCGCCCCGCGCCTCGCCGCCGCCAATCATCTGGCGCGTGCCGTCGCCGTACCTCCATCGTGCGGACGCACGGCCTGGTTCTCCGGGATGTCACCAGCCACCACCGCCACGCTCACACTCCCCCGGCTCTCCCCGGCCGGAGCGGGCCCGACGCACCTGGGCTGCGCCTTGTGGTGGGACACGGAACCCGCTTCCGGCAAGGTCTTCCTCGAAGCATCGGCCGACGAGGGCGCCACCTGGCGGCCCTTGCCGTTCACTACCGTGTGCGAGGGGCAGCCGCCGCTCGCCCACCCCGGCGGCTGGGTTGCGGGCTGGTCGGGCCGTGTGTGGCACCGTGTGGACTGCGAACTGCCGTCATGGCGGGGCGGTTCACTCACGGTGCGCTGGCGCAGCACGACCGGCGGGCCGTGCGTCGGGCGCGGAGTATATGTGACCGCCATGAGGGTGACCGACGGCCGGCGCACACTGTTCGACGAGTCCCGGCCTTCGGACGCCGCCTGTGTCTCGGCCTCGGGCTGGACAGCGGAGACGGGCTGACAGCACCTGTGCCCACGGCTCGATCCGCAACCGGAAGGGAGGCCGGACGTACAGGCGGTACGTACCGGCGGATAGGGTGCGGGACATGGCTGTCGACACGGATGTGGCGGTGGTAGGGGCGGGTCCGGTCGGTCTGACCGCCGCGTTGCTGCTGGCGCGGGCGGGGCTCGATGTGGTGGTACTGGAGCGCCGCCCCGGTCCGGTGACCGAATCCCGGGCGACCGACCTGCACGCGCGGACACTGGAAGCCCTGGCCCCGAGCGGGCTCACCGCATCGCTGCACCCACTGGGCCGGCGCGTGGACGCGGTGGAGATCTGGGCGCCGGGTCGCCGGCTGGGCGGCTTCGACCTGGCCCGGCTGCGCTCGCCCTACCCGTACATCCTCACCGTCCCGCAGTGCGCGACGGAGGGACTGCTCGCCGCGGAGGCCGAGCGCGCGGGGGTGCGTGTGCACCGCTCGGTGGCCGTGCGTTCGGTCAGCGAGGACGCCGACGCGGTCGCTGTGGAGTCGGACGGCCTCGGTACGCTGCGCGCCCGCTGGGTGGTGGCGGCCGACGGTGCGTCAAGCACCTTGCGTGCCCTGGCCGGTACGGCGTTCCACGGGCACACCTACCCCGGCACCTGGCAGCTCGCGGATCTGCGGGTGGAGAACCCTTCGCTGGACCCCGCGCGGGTGCACATGGTGGGTGGACCGCGCGGGCTCCTTGTGGTACTGCCGATGCACCTCGACGGCTGGGCCCGGGTGGTCCTGCATCTGCCGCACGGCGCGTCAACGGGCGGCACCGGGCCCGACGAAGACGCCGGTCCGGCGGCGCTGGCCGCCGAGGCGGCGGCCAGGGGGTGGAGGGCGGACATCCGCGAGTGCCGCTGGACGAGTACCTTCCGCACCCAGCGGCGCCTCGCGGCAGGCTCGGGCAGCCGGCGGGTGCTGCTGGTCGGCGACGCCGCGCACGTGTGCAGCCCGGTGGGCGGCCAGGGGCTCAATCTGGGCCTGCGGGACGCCGTCTCCCTCGCCGCCGTACTGCCCGACGCCACCGCGGGAAGCGGTGCGGCGGCACGGCGCGGCCCGGCGGACGACGGGCTCTCCCGCTGGCGCCGAGCCCGCCGCGCCGACGCCCTGCGGGTGCTGGCCCGCACCGGCCTCGCCACCCGCGCCTGGACCCTGCGCTCGGCGCCGGCTCGCGCCGTACGCGACACGGCCCTGCGCGGAGTACTCACCACCCCGGCGGGGCGTCGGCTGCTCGCCGAGGCGGTCGCGGGGCCCCGGCCCGAAGGGACCCGGCCAGGCGCGTCCCAGCCAGGCGGACTCTGAGGTTCGACCCCGGTGTGAGCGCTGCCTGAGGGGCACCGACCGCTCGTCGCGTACGGGTTTCACGGTGCCGCACCCGTCGAGCCCGTCCACGCACGTCCCAGGGGCTGCTTCGTCCGCCGCCCCCGGACGCATCGTGCCCCGGGGCAGCGGTTCCCGGCGGTGGGTGCTGCCGGCTCAGGTGGACCAGACCACGGTGTCCCCATCCATGACGACGACTTTGCCGTCCGCCCGCAGCACCAGCTTCGCGCCCTCATGGCCGTAGCTGCCGCCACCCCAGATGGGCCTGTCCTCGGCATTGTGGATCACGAGGTTGCCGTCGGTCTGGAAGATGGCCCTGTGGCGTTTTCCGAAGGTCATGGCCGCCCAGGTCGCTTTGCCGTGCTCGTTGTAGACGACCAGGTTGCCGTCGTCCTGCATGACCATCCGGATCCGGTTGGTGGTCCATGCCTGGCCGACGTTCAGGACGCTGCGCGCCGAGATGACCTGGGTCGTCCAGGCGGGCTTGGGGCTCTTCTTGGGTGTCTTCGGCTTGGCAGCCACCTTGGTCGACTTCGGCGACGCCGTGGCCTTCTTGGGCGAGTCGACCGGCTTCTGCTGCGGCAATGCCCGGGCCTTCTTCTTCGGCGCGGACGAAGGGCTGGGCTTCTCGGTGACGTAGTCGCCGGGAGCGCCGACGGCGGCGTCCTCGTCCAGCACGGTTCCGGAGCCCTGGCCGACCGGTTCCAACGCGGCGCTCCGCCGGTCCTCCCGGTTGTTCAAGCCTCCGGCGAGCAGCAGCGGCACTGCGACGAGCACGGCTCCCGCGATCGCGGCGGCCGCCACCATCGGCTTCTTGGGGCGCCCGCTGTCCGTGGCCGTCCCCGCGGTCTCCTCGGGCGGCGCGGCACCACTACCCGCCGCGACCGCGCCACCCGGCGTCTCTGGCGCTGCCCCGTCCCCGGCTTCGGCAGTGGCGTTGGTGTGGGGAGTGGTACTGGCGTTGGCGTGGGGATCGCCGGCCGAATCGGGCTCCGCGACGCCCGGCGGCGGCGTGGCCTCGGCGGGCGGCGTCGCCGTACCGGGCAGCTCCGGGGCGGCTGCGGGGGGAGCCGTGGGAGCCGACGCTGTGCTCGCTCTCACCCCGCCGGTGCCGGTCTCCGCCGCAGGTGCGGGGGCCCGGGGCGCGGTTTCGCCGGATACGTGCTCCGCGTCGGCGGAGGCCACCGCCGGGCTCAGCACGCCGGCGGGCGGCTCGGAGGAAGCGGGCAGCGGCACGGCCATCCGCACCCGCGGCGCCGCACCGGCGGTGGGGTCGGCTCCGTTGGATATGTCGTGTTCGGGGACCATAAGGTCGCTTCTCCTCAGTGGCGGGCGTCGCGGGCTGTCGGGTCCGTGTCGGGGGAGGGGGTGGTGTTTGGGGATCGGGCGTCGGGAATGGCCTTGACGGTGTGGCCGCACGCGCAACGGCGGTGCCACCGAGTGCCTTGGCGGCCGGAGGTGTCAGGAGAAGGACCAGAGGTGGTCGTCCTTCAGACCGCAGTCGAAGATCGTCAGCCTGGCGTCCTTGCCCCCGGAGCCGTTGAAGCCGCTCACGTCGAGGCACCGGTTGCCGCTGGAGTGGTTGCGGATCCAGAACTTCCCCTCGGACTTCTTGTCGAGGTACCACAGCTGGTTGTCGGCGGTGGTGCCGTTGCAGTGCCACTCGGACACCGGTGTGCCGGCCGCCCGGCCTCCGTAGTACGGAAGGTCGAGGCAGTAGCCGTCCACGCTGTTGCGGATCGTGAAGAGGTCGGCTCCGACGGGTCCGGCGTCATCCTTCGCCACCACCAGGTCCCACAGCTGGTTGTCTCCGGTCCGGTCACACGTGTACTGATTGACCGGACCGTCCAAGGTGCCCTTGCCGTAGTTCGGGACGTCCACGCACAGCCCCGTCATGGCGTTCTTGATCAGCACCTTGGTGGTGGTGCGGAAGTCCGCACCCTGCGGAAGCGTCCTGCCCGTTGCCGTCCTGCGCGCGGGTGCCGCGGCCTTCTCGGCGCGGTTCGGACTGCCGGGAGCCGATGCGCCCGGTGTCGTCGGCGTGCTCCGGGGCCCGGGGACGGCCTGGGTCTCCTTCGCCGGTCTCGCCCCGGGGGCGGTCACGGTCTTCTCCGGTGGGACCGAGGGCGAGGCGGCGTAGCCGTCGGAGCCAGGCGCGGTGTCCGAGCCGCCGTCCTCCAGAAGCGTGCCACCGACGGGCTGCGCCCGGCCGGCTCCAGCGGGCGGTTCGTCGTCCGCGCCGGTCCCGAGCAACAGGAACGGCACACCGACGAGTACGGCGCCGGCGATCGCTGCCGCCGCCAGCAGCGGCTTGCCGGGGCGGCCGTTCGAGGGCTCGTCCCCGTCCGCTGCCGTCCGGCCTCCCTCCGGGTCGGCCGGGTGGCAGGACGCGGCGGACGCCACGGGCACGGTGGGGGGCGCCGCCGACCCGGAAGCGGCCTGCGGCGGGGCCTCGGGGACATGGTGCGCCCGGCCGGATGTCCCGGGGAGGAGGGCTGCCCGCGCCGGAGTGCCCTCCGGAGCCGTCTCACCGCCAGGACCGGCCGAAGCGGTGGGTTCACCACTGACGGCCAGGGCCGCCGCAGGCGCCGTGCCCGCTCCGGTCGCCGCCGATGCGGCGGCAGTTGCGGTGCCCGCAGCTGGGGCCGCCGTTCCGGTGACCTCGGACGACGAAGGTTCGGGCCGACCGGCCGCCGCGAGGAGGCCCTGCGGTGGGGAGCCCGGCGCGGCTGCCACAGCAGGGAGGACGGACGCCCGGCGCACGGCGGGACTCGGCGTCGCCGTGCTGTCATCTTGCTGCGGCATCGCTACTCCATTCCATAGAGTCAGTGGTCGAGTGAGCCCACGGGTCCGGCACAGCGGCCGGGCCATTCGAACGTCCCGGACCCGGAGGGGCGTTGCGCCAGGGCCTCATCGAGGCGAGCGAGTACGGAGCGGTCCTGGTCGTCCAGTTGCGTCCGGCTGAGGGGAGCGGCGCCCGGAACCACCGGTAGTTCCCGCAGGAGGACGAGCGGCGACGGGCCCTCGCCGCGCACATCGAGCACCTTGAACACGGTGCCGGGCGCGAAGACGACCTCGTCTGCCTGGGCATGGGAGCCCGTGGCGCCGAACAACTGCCGGACCCGGCGACCGGTCACCGACCAGATGGCGTACCGGGTGCTCGCCGGGTACGCGCCGGAGCCATCGCTCGGCAGGGCACCTACCGGGGCCGGATCCCGCAGGACGGCACCGGGCGCGGGTGTCCGGATCGTCTCGTTGCCGAAACCACCGGTACCGCGCAGCGCTGGGCCCCGGAAGGACGGCAGACGCCGCAGGGCGGAGGCTACGCAGGCCGCGTAGGGCAGCAACCGCGGGTCGCCGGTGCGCAGGCACCGGTCGAGTTCCTCGTGGCCGAGCGGGCCGTCCGAGGTGCGCAGATAGAGGAGCAGCGCGACCAGGTCGGCGCGCGCTGCCTCCTGCTCGTGCCCGCGCAGCGCGGGCATCCTGGTGAACGTGCGGGTGACGACTGCCGCCTGGCGGTCCCACACCGCGTCCGCGAGGGCACGGAACGCGGCACGCTCGGCCGGCGTGCTCTGGTGTCCGGGCTGGAAGGGAACAGCGGGCAGCGGCTGCGCCGGGGATGCGGGCTGCTGCACCGGAGCGGGGCGTGCGGGCTGCTGAACCGGAGCGGTGTCCGGGACCGGCGGAGTCGTCGGCGCCCCGGGTGCGCGCGCGGGCGGTGCTTCGGGGCCGTGCGGCTCCTCGGCACGCCCGGGAGCGGCACAGGTGAGGCTGGGCCGGACCGGGGGACCCGGCGAGGATGCTTCCTCACGTCCGGTGTCCTGACCGCTGCCGCGAACCGCAGGGGTCGTGTTCGCCTCGGCGCCGCGGCTCGCCGGGCCCGTGGGCGCGATCGCAGGCGGGGAGGACAGGGCGGACGAAGGCGTGGGGGCGGTGGCAGCGGTGGCCGTGCCGCTGGTGGCGCCATCCGGCGCCGACACGTGCTCGGGCGTGGTCCGGGCGTTGTCCGGTTCCGGTTCCGGTTCCGGCAGCGCCCTTCGCCGCGGCACCGGCACCGGGTGCGCTCCGCGATCCGGGTGCGGCTCGCGGTCCGGGTCGGCGGCCAGCGGTGAGGAAACAGGGCGGGCCTGAGGACGGGTCTGCTGGATACCGGTCGGTCCGGTCGCTCCTGCCGACCCGCCTGCGCGAGCGACGTGACCGGCCGCCGCACTGGCCGCCGCTGCCGCGGAGTTCGACTGCGGAGGCGCGGAGGCAGCGGGTACGGCAGGCGCCGCAGGTAAGCCCGACGTACGGAGGGGCTGATTCCGGTCCGGCCGGGCGTGCGTACCGAGCTCGCTCACCGTGGCGGGTACACCGGCCGTCACCCCGGTGGGGCCGGGAGGTGTGGCCGTCACCGTCGGCACGTGACGCGGCGGGGTGGGCGGCAGCGCTGGCCCGGCGGCACGGCCCGGGTCGCCGTCCGCGCCGAAGTCCGCGTCCGAAGGCGGGCGGGTGGCGGCACCGGAAGGCGGCACGGGTACGGCCGGCTCATGGGAGCCACCGAAGCCGGTCGCTGCGGGAGCACCGGCGCCCGCCGGAGCGGTCACCGCATCGGGCCGGATGCCGGTAAGCGGCACCGATCCAGCGGCGGGCATCGGAGATCTCGGCAGCGGGACGTTCGCGGTCGGAACGTTCACCGCCGGGAGGTTCGCGGCCGGGAGGTTCGCGGCCGGGACGTTCGTGGCTGGACCGGGACTGCTGCTCACCACCGGCTGACGCGGTTCCCCCTGAGAGGTCGCGGGGTGGCTCGCGGGCTCGCCCGTCGACTGTGCCGGACGGGGTTCGGCTGGCGCCGTCCTGGCGAACGCCGCGAAACGCAGGCTCCTGACCTGGTACTGGGCGGCCAGTCGGCGCAGCTCCTGGCCGCCGTCGGCGGCAGTACCGTGCACGTGCATACGAGCCCGGGAGGACATACCCGGCGGCAGCGCGGCGAGCAGTCGCTCCAACACCGGCGACAGCGACCGGTCCAGTACCTCACCGGGCCGGCCCACCTCGATTTCCGGGCCGCGGGCGTCGACCGGGCGGGCCGGAAGCGCGACCGGCTCGGAGTCTGTCCCGCTGATCCACAGTCCCGCCCGTGTCGCGGTGACCTGCCACCGGTCGGACAGGCGCACCAAGCCGCGCTGGGCGTTGCCCGGGCCGGGTAGCGGCGGGGTCCAACGCAGCAACCGGGGCGCGGAGTTGCCGGGGGCACAGACCACGGAGTCGACGAAGGGCTGCCAGCTCGGCGTCCCGTCGGTGCCCACGGCCATCGAGCGCACGGTGTCGCGGTGCAGACCGGAATCGGCGAGCAGCGGCAGCCCGCTGTAGACGACGACCTCGGCATCGGTCAGTTCGGCGACGCCCTGACCGACGCGCAGCACGTCCCGCTGGCCTCCCGGGGCGAGCCGCAGGGCGGCGCGTGCGGTCTCGGACAGTGCCGTCACGACATCCGCCACATCGTCGGTGACGACGTCCTCCCCGTCCGGCACGCCTACGACGACGAGGAGTCCGCGCCGGTCGACGGGGACAGCGAAGCACAGATCGTCCGGGCGCGGAGCGCGGGCTCGGTCGGGCCGGATGAGCACCCCGGCCGGTATGTGCTGGACGACGCACCCGTTACGGGTGCGGGACGGCAGGCTGCCGGGGGCGGGCTGCCAGTCCGGGGCGGGCTGGCGGGGTCCCAGGGGGACCGGCGGGGCGCCAGGCGAGAAGAGCCACCAGCCGCGTTCCCGGTCGACCGATGCGGAGCCGGGTGGCAGCTCGTGGACGAAGAGTCCACCGCCCGGCACGCCGAGGACCGTGCCGTCGGGGGCTATGACATCGAACCCCCAGGCGTCGGCTATCCGCCGGGCTACGGACGGCAGCCCGGGACGCTCGTCACCCGCACCGGACATGGCGAGCCGGATGGTGCCGACACCGTCACCGCGCAGGGTGTCGAGGAGGGCGGCCAGTCTCGGCCACAGAGCGGGAGCCGAGGCTTCGTCGGCACCCGCGACCACGGTCATCGTCCCGTCGCCGTCCGACTCCAGGATCCGGGTGAGGTCGGCGATGTCGGCAGGTACCAGCAGTTCGTCGGAGAACCGCCTCAGCAGCACGAGGCGGTCGTACTCCTCCACGAGGAATCCGGGCTGAGCGGATTCGTCCTGCCGCGTCCGGACGGTGCCGGACGGGCGTGCCTCGGCCCGGCGGCGGCCCCAGCGCATCAGCGGTGCCCTCCCTCGAAGGCCCGGACCGGAGAATCAAGGTCCGGCACTATTTCATACACCACATACATAGAAGGTGAATCCCCGGTGACATGACTGATCGGTTATGTGGACTGCACTCGGATCCATGAACGCCTCATGGGCGCTCCGCGAAGCGGCTCAAGGGAACTCCGCGGCGGCGGTCTTCCACGCGAGGCCACCCCACCTGGCAACTCCCGTGATCGACGGGCGAACCGGGCTGCCGCCGGACAGCACATACAAACGTGACGGATTTTCGCGGTACTTGCCTGTCGCATGAGGAACCTGCCTGCCCCGGATCATACGTGGCCGCCTGGACAAGATGTCACGACGGATCCTCCAGGACGAAATACCGCGTGCCATCGAAAAGCAGGCGTACCGTGCCGTGTTGACCGGAACCGAAGGTGTGCGAGCGACCGTCCGCGGTGACCACGACGATCTCGACGTCGAGGACCGCCGCGGCTGCCGCGACCTCGCGCACCCAGCTTCCGCCGCCCTCGCCTGACTCCTCGCCAACTCCCGTCGCACCGAGGCCGCCCGTTGCACCGAGACCACCCGTTGCACCGTCAGCCGCGACGCCGTCGGCCGCTGCCGCCTGACTCAGCAGCCAGCGCAGATGCTGCTCCTGGGTCAGCCCGAGCTCCCCCACTGTCAAGGAGCCTCCCAGCAGGACCGCCTGAGCTGTCCGGCCGCCGGTCAGGGTCACTCCCAACCCTGCCAGATCGGCCACCGGAACCAGGCGGCCGCGGTCGGTGCGCAGCGGCGAACCGATCTCCCCGAGTGCCGCCACCAGGGCCTCGGGGAAGGACAGTCCCTCCCCGGATGTCTGCGCCAGGTGGCCGGCTCCCTCCCGGACTGTCGGCTCTTGCGGGGCGGGCACGGATTCAGCGGTGTCAGGAGTCCGGTGCGTCTGCGCAGCTAGGTGAGCAAGCGTCAGTTCCGTGCCGGGAGCCAGCAGATCGCGGGCGCGCCCGGCGGCATGCCACAGAAGCGACAGAGCCTTCTCCGGGTCCTCCTCGACGATCCCGGCCGACCGGGCCAGCTCGAGCAGTGCCCGATCGTCGGCGCGAACGATGAACGGGGCGGGGGACGCAAGCCGGTCCAACGCCGTGCTCAGCTCGCGCTCCTCGTCCCCGACACCGTCCTCCGGGTCGTACAGCCTGGTGATCCGCTGGTCCGCCAGGCGTTCGGCACCGCCCGGGCTGCCGATCTCCCTGCCCAGCTCGACGCTGAAGCCAACGCTCTGACGGGCCGCGAAGTCGCGCAGGAAGCGCGCCATGCTCTCGGCTTCCGCACGGGTGGTGAACCGCTGGGCGGACCCGAACAGGTCACCCCAGTTGAGCACGATCCGGTCGACGTCGGTCCAGGACAACCCTCCGTGGATCTGGCTCTCGAAGTACCGTCCCACAGCCGCGTAGCCGAGCTCCGCCACGTCACGGTTCATCTCAGGGTCGTAGCGGAAGCGGGTGGCCTCGGCCAGCGCCAGCCTCACGCGCCGCTCCTCGCCGTGCGCGAGCAGAGGGAAGACGTGGGCGTTGTCCGTGTACGACAGCACACCGCGCTCCCCCGTGTCGGCACTGTCACCCGGGGTGTGGGTGACCCTGGTACGCACCGACTCCTTCCAGCGGACGACGGCACTGCCGTAGGAGTAGGTGCCTCCCTTCTGCGCCGCGGACACCAGAGCCGCGTATTTGGGGAGTTCGTTCGGGCTCGGCGGATCGAAGTCGCCACCGCCTGGGCCGTCCTGCGGTGTGCCGTCGACACGGCGCAGAGCTGCTGCGTAGCCCTGGAGCTCCTCGACCCAGCCGCGGCCGGCACGGCTGGCTGTCCCTCCCGTCGTGCCGCTTTCCCAGAAGTTGCGGAAGCTGGAGTCGGAAGTGAGCGCCTCCGCTCGCGTGGGGACGGTGCCGTCGGGGCGCGGGGCCGCACCCGCGGGACGGCTCGCGAGGTCGAAGTTCGAGGCGATCGGCAGCCGCCTCACATGATCGTGGGTGGCTTGGAGGATCTCCGCCATACGCTCCGTGTCGTCCACCGGATACCTGGTATGGAAAGCGGAGTTGAACTGAGTAACACGCTGAAGGAACGCCTCTCGGTCGCGCTCGTGGAACAACTCGCCGCGTTGTTCGGCAGCAAGCAGCGCCCATGACTGACTAGGCGTCAGGTCTTCCCAGCCGGCACGGTGGCGGGGGTTGCCGGGGTCACGCATGGCGTACAGCGACTCCACGTCCTGCGCATCCGGAACCATGTGCCGGTCGCCCTGGCCGGCCCCAGCCACGTGCTGCGAGGCGTGCACGGTCAACGGCTGGCGGTGCCGGGTTCCCGGGAGTGGACGGCTGATCGCCTGTTTCGCCAGCTCCCGCCGGTCCAACTCCTGCGGCAAGATCATCGTGGCGGTGGCGTCGGCCTCGGTGATCGTGGCGGGGGAAGGCGCGGCGCCGCCGGGCGGTGCGGCGTGCAGGGCGGCTTGTTCGCGTCGCCGCATGCGTTCCACACGCCGGCTGATCTCCGCTTCGATCCACGGAACTCGGGCCGCGGCGGCCTCCGCCTCCGCGTCCCAGACCGCCTGGCTCACCTCGCCCGGGGTGACCACACGCAGCCCCGTCAGCATCCGCCCGAAGTCACGCGCGTTGCCATGCCCGATACCGATGTTGTGATGCGTCTTCCCCTCAATGACGTCATCGACATCCGCCTGCACATGGAAGTTCGCCCCCGCCCCCGTACGCAGACGCTCCTGATGCACCAACGCAGACGCGGGGATCTGATACGCACCCTGCTGCTGGTTCGGCACACCGAACCCGGTGACGAACCGCCAATAGTCCCGCCACACCATAGTGAACTCGACGACCACCTCGTCATCCGAAGCAGCGTTCGCGTTACTGAACACACTCGTATGCGACAACGACGTCGTGAAGAACTTCCGATACTGCCCACTCTGGTTATAGGCCATCGCCGCCTTCAAACCAGCAGCCGGAGTCCTGTCCTGAAACTCCTCCGCCTCCAGAACCGACATCTTCCGATACAACCGCATCGGATCACCCGACCGACGCGAGATCGGCTTCGCAGACGCCGCCTGCCCCGCACGAATCTTCACCAACTCATCGTGGAACCCGGCCATCTGCTCGATCATCCGCCGCTTCAACGCCAGGTCCGGCACCAGCACACTCTGACCATAAGCAAACACGTAATAGCCACTGTTGAAATCAGCCGCGGAATCATCGGTCTCGAAGAACCTTGCATACGCCCGGTAATAATCCTCCATCACCCACGACGTCACCTGATCCGCCGGAGGCGCACCATGCACAGACACGGATACGTCATCCGAGACCGGCGAGTCACTGGTGCCGTCAGGCGAGGAACCGCCCTCCACGCCCTCCGAGGAGATATCCGAAAAGCCAGAACCAGTCGGGGTTGAGGAGGGGGTGTCGTCGGCGGCTTCATCGACGCTGGTCATGAAGTCGAGGAACGCGTCGTACTTCGCATTGTCCGCAGCAGTCGCGGCGACCGGGTTCGCCACAGCCCCGTGCACCGCTTCCGGATCCGCCCCATACAGGCGCTCCAACAACGGCACCAGCTCCGGCTCGTTCACCCGCACCCACGCAGCACCATTGTTCCGCGCCCGACCCGTCACCGAATCAACACCATGATTCGTGCCCAGATACGCGTTACTCAACTGCGCGAAGAACTCGAACGCATCCGTCGACGAATAATTGTCAGCGTCCATACCCCAGAGGTCGCGTCGCACACCGTCCGGCCAGGCGATGTCGTGTCCGGCCACCCGCTTCGCCTCGAAGACCCGGCTGATCAACTCCCGGTCCTCGTCGGTCAGTGCGACGGCGTGCAATAGATGTGCCATCTCATGCGTGGCTGACGAATAGCCCTCCGGCTGGGTCGGCACCACACCCACCGGTGTGCGCTCGCCCAGCAGGTTCTCCTCCGGGACCGC
>NZ_JBHXFA010000063.1:33580-38387 GCF_042724175.1 Streptomyces sp. NPDC127084 | reverse complement strand
TCGAGATCGTCCCACCTCAACACACCGTCACAGCGACACCATGACGCGGCCACGATTCGTCATCCACCTGCCTTGACAACCTGATTGGGAATCACAGTCGGGGATCTTGGCGATGACGGTCGGCCATGCCCTCGACATCTCAGTCTCCAAGATCCCCGACCTCGTCACCCGCGATCAGCTCTGCGTCTCCTCGCGGCGTCCAATAGCGGCCGCATCGGGTACGACGAGCAGCTTGCCGGTGGTACGCCGAGCCTCCAGATCGCTGTGGGCCTGGGCGGCCTCGGACAATGCGTAGCGGCCCGTTACGGTGACCTCAAGCGCCTTGGAGCGCACCCACTCGAACACATCGGCGGCCCGTCGGAGCAGTTCGGACCGATCGGCGATGAAGTGCCCGAGGCTGGGCCGGATCAGGGTCAGCGAACCGCCGTGGGCGAGCCGAATCGGATCAAACGGCGGCACGGCACCACTTGCCGCGCCGAAGAGCACGAGATGGCCGCGGGGTCGCAGGCTGGCGAGGCTCGCATCGAAGGTGTGCGCGCCGACGCCGTCGAAGACAACCGGCAGTCCCTGACCGCCGTTGAGCCGCCTCACCTCGGCTGCGAGATCGTCGACTGCGGAGGAAAGGATCACCTCAGCGGCCCCGGCACGCTTCGCCAGCTCGGCCTTCGCCGTGGTCGACGTCGTGCCGATCACCCTGCCGCCGAGATGGGTGATGAGCTGGGTCAAAAGCAGCCCCATGCCACCAGCAGCCGCATGCACGAGCACCGTGTCGCCCCCCTGAACCGGGTAGGCGTCCTTGACTAGATAGTGCGCGGTCATGCCTTGGAGGAGCACGGCGGCGGCTGTCTCGAAGCCGATATCGTCGGGCAGCGGCACCAGCCGGGAGGAGTCCACGACGGCCCGCTCGGCATACGTGCCGGGAATCTCCACCCAACCGACCCGGTCCCCGACTGCGACGTCAGCGACGCCGGGTCCGACTTCGACGACCGTGCCGGCGCCCTCAGCGCCCGGGGTGAAAGGCAGCGGGAGGCTGTACCGGCCTTCGCGGTGGTAGACGTCGAGGAAGTTGACCCCGGATGCGGCGACCTCCACGAGCGCCTCGCCCGGACCCGGCCGCGGCTGGTCCACCTTGGCCTCCTGCAGCACCTCGGGACCGCCCACTTCGTACACCTGAATCGCTCGCATGGCCCTCCAATAACGGCTCATCCCCCACCAACCCCGTTGATGGCGATCCGATTAACGGCTCAACCCCCACCAACCCCGTTGATGGCGATCCGATTCCCGGCAAGCAGACCAGCCCGCCGCCCCCGCCGAGAGCTGAGAACGCCTGCTTGCACCCGGGTCTGGGACAGGAGACCGAGGCCGTCAAGGGTCGACGAATGCACCACTCGCCGCTTCCGCACCGCCGTACGGCCACCCACCACAACCGGCGTAGTTATGGGCCACATATGTAGGCCCGAGCGGCGCAGGCTCGAAGTCCACTCTCACCCGCCTACGTTCCGGGTGCGTGGGAGGAGTGCGGCGGCGGTGAAGCCCGCGAGTCCGATGACGGCCAGGGTGATCATCGCGGCGGCGTAGGCGCCGGTGGTGAGACCGGCTACGAGGATGGTGCCGGCGACAGCCGTACCGAGGGAGGAGCCGAGGTTCGACACGCTGCGGGAGAGGCCGGAGATCCCGCCCTGTTGCTCCTCGGGAAAACTGGACTGGACGACGTTCACCGACGGCGTCAGCATCACGCCGAGTCCCAGCCCGATCAGCAGTAGTCCGGGCGTGAGGGCCCACGGGTTCGTGGAGCTGCCGGCTGTCGCGACCAGGATGACGATGCCGGCGATGGTGGCGACGAAGCCGGTCATGATGAGGGTGCGCTGGGGTCGCCGCTTGGCGAGGCGTTCGGCGGCGAGTGAGGAAACGAGCAGCCCGAGCGTGGCGGCCGTGAAGACGACTCCGGTCTGGATGGCGTCGTAGCCGCGTACGACCTGGAGGTACGCGGCGACGGTGAACGAGGTGCCCATCAGCAGCAGCCACTGGACGTTCTGGGTGATGAGGCCGAGGTTCGAGGTCCGGTTGCGGAAGAGGCTGATGGACAGCAGAGGTTCCTTCCCCGCCCGCTCCCTGGCTCGTACGGACCGGAAGAACCAGACGAGTACGAGGGCGCCCAGGGCAAGCAGGCCGATCATGAGCCAGACGTTGTTGTCGGCCGCGAGGATGCCCATGACGACGAGGATGAGGCCGACAGCCGAGAGCACCGCTCCGGCGGTGTCGAAGGGACGGGTCGGGTCGGGCGGCAGGGGGTCCTCGATGTGGCGGCTGAGCGCGATGATCACAGCGATGACCAGGGCCTGGAACACGAAGGCCGCGCGCCAGCTGAGCGTCGAGGTGATGAGGCCGCCGATGAGCGGTCCGGCGGCCGCACCGATTCCGCCCAGCGCCATGATGACGCCGAAGGCGCGGGCGCGTGAGGTCATGTCCGTGAAGAGGAGTGTGGTCAGGATGTAGACGGGCGGGATGAGCAGGGCGGTGCCGATGCCTTCGAGGATCGAGTTGCCGAGGATCAGTACGCCCAGGCCCGGGGCGGTGGCGCTGAGGAGGGCGCCGATGCCGTAGATGACGAGGCCGGCGAGTAGGCAGCGTTTGCGGCCGTAGCGGTCGGTCAGTTTGCCGCCGGGGATCATCAGCGCGGCCATGACCAGCAGGAAGATGGTGATGGCGATCTGTACGCCCTGGACGGTGGTGTCCAGGTCCTTGCTGATGTCGTTGATCATCACGTTCATGTTGGAGCCGGCGAAGCTGCAGATGAACTGTGCGAGAGCGAGCGGGGCGAGGACCCGTCGCTGCGCTTTCGACGGTTGCTGAGGGATCCGTGTCCCGGCCACAGGTGTCGCCTCCGCAGGTTCGTCACGCGCCGCCGGGGTGCCATCCGCTCGCGGGGGAGGCCCCGGTGTCGGGACGTGGACGGGTCTCCGCCTCATCGAGCTGTTCGTCGAGTGCTGTCGCTGCGGCGATCAGCGCGAGGTGGGTGAAGGCTTGGGGGAAGTTGCCCAGTTGTTCGCCCGAGGGGCCCATCTCCTCGGCGAAGAGGCCGACGTGGTTGGCGTACGTGAGCATCTTGTCGAAGGCGTACCGGGCCTGGTGCAGTCGACCGGAGCGTGCCAGGGCTTCCACGTAGAGGAAGCTGCACAGATTGAAGGTGCCCTCGGAGCCGCGCAGACCGTCGGGCGACGCCTCAGGGTCGTACCGGTAGACAAGGCTGTCGCTGACCAGTTCCCGGTCCATGGCGTCCAGCGTGCTGAGCCAAGCCGGGTCCCGCGGGGAGAGGAAGCCGACCCGTGGCATGAGCAGCAGCGAGGCGTCCAGCACGTCGTTGTCGTAGTGCTGGACGAACGCCTGGCGTTCGTCGCTCCAACCGCGCGCCACGATCTGCCGGAAGATCGTGTTGCGGACATCCGTCCAGCGGGCGATGTCGGCGGGGCGGGAGTACTTCGTGGCCAGCCGGATACCCCGGTCGAAGGCGACCCAGGTCATCAGACGGCTGTAGGTGAAGATCTTCTGGCCGCCTCGGGTCTCCCAGATTCCCTCGTCGGGCCGGTCCCAGTTGTCGGCGAGCCAGTCCAGTACGTCGCTGACCGCCTTCCAGCCGCGGATGGCACCCATGCCGTGGCCTTGGGCCAGGGCGTCGGCGGCTTCGCCGTAGATGTCGAGCTGGACCTGGTCCGCCGCGGCGTTGCCTGCCCGTACCGGCGACGAACCCATGTATCCCTCCAAGTGACCGAGGACCTCCTCGGGGAGGTGCGGGTCGCCGTCGACCCGGTACATGATCTGCAGCGGGTCTCCGGTCGCGGTCGCGCCTGCTTCGATGCGATCGCGCAGCCAGCGGCGGAAGGCGTGGGCCTCGTCCTCGAAGCCCAGGTCGATCAGGGCTCGCACGGACAGCGAGCCGTCCCGGATCCAGGTGTAGCGGTAGTCCCAGTTGCGCTCGCCGCCGACCTGCTCGGGCAGTCCCATGGTCGCCGCTGCGATCGGCGCGCCCGTCGGCGCGTAGGTAAGCAGCTTGAGCGTGATCGCCGAGCGGTTCACCATGTCACGCCAGCGGCCCCGGTACGTGGACGAGCGCAGCCACGAGAGCCAGAACATGCGGCAGGACTCCAGCTCGTCGGCGATGTCGTCCAGGGACGGCGGTGCGGGTGCGGGCCCTCCGCTCGCCATGCTGGTCAGTACCACCGCCGCCACCTCTCCGGCGGAGAGCGTGAATCCGGCCGTGACGTCGTCGCCGTCCGCGTGCAGCGCGACGGGCGCGGTGGCCTGGACGTGGAGGTCCGTCCCCGGCCCGTGGAGTATCGCCGAGTGGTCGTCGGTCTGCGCCAGGGTGTGCGGGGCGCGTCCGTAGTCGAAGCGCGGGCGGCAGCTGAAGGTGAACGGCAGACTGCCCCGGACGACACGAGCGACCCTGACGATGCGGTGCCGGTCGGTGGGCGTGGCGCTGTCGATCGGTTCCATGAAGTCCGCGACCTCGCCGACGCCGCCGGGGGCCAGGAACCGATTGACCAGGACGGCTGTGTCCGAGAGGTAGAGCTGGCGCATCGTCCCGCCGTCGTTGTCTGAGAGATCCGCGGAGAACCGGCAGTGCCCGCCACGGGCGGAGTCCAGGATGGAGGCGAAGACACTCGGGGAGTCGAAGCGCGGCGTGCACCACCAGTCGATCGTGCCGTCGGCCGACACCCAAGCGGGCGTGTGGGGAATTGCCCCCCCCACCGCGGGGGGGGGGGGGGGGGGGTACCCAAAAAAAACCCCCCCCCCCCCGACAGCCGAC